>JBAYOZ010000058.1:0-9903 GCA_041677965.1 Pusillimonas sp. | reverse complement strand
TTGAGGTCATGAAACAGGCCAGTATTGACCTGGTCTTGTGCGACAGCCGCATGCCTGGCATGGATGGTCCAACGCTACTTGGGGAAATAGGGCAGCAGTGGCCGGGGGTCATGCGTATCCTGTTTACCGGGTTCGATGACAATGCCCAAACCATCAAGGCCATCAACGAAGGGCGTATTTTTCGTTATATCAGCAAGCCCTGGGATGAACAGGTACTGATCGAGGCCATTGACCAGGCGCTGGCGTTTCAGGGTCTTGAACGCGAACGCGCACGCCTGCTTCAGCTTACCCATGAACAAAACGAAGCGCTGCAGCAGGCCAATGCCACGTTGGAATCGCGTGTCGAACAGCGCACGGCTGAACTGTTGGCTGCAACCGAACAATTGTCGGTTGCCAATACCGCGCTCAAGCAGTCTTACGTGACGGCAACCGAGCTTTTTTCATCATTGCTCAGCCAGCGTTTGCCCCCCAGCCGCAAGACCAACGAAATGGTCATTCGTCTGGTGCGCGAGTTCTGTGCCCAAAAAAAATACGCCCAGAAATTTACCGATGACCTGGTCATGGCTGCTGCCTTGTATAACGTGGGCAAGCTGACCTGGACTGATCCACTGATTGCCTTGCCCCCCGAAACCATGAGCTTCGAGCAGCGTCAGCGTTACCGCGAGTATCCGGTGACAGGTGAACGCCTGTTACTGCCGCTTGAAATTGCGCACGATGCGGCGCAAATCATCCGTCATCACCAGGAACGCTGGGACGGCACCGGGTTCCCGGATGCGCTGGCTGGCGACGCCATACCCTTGGGTTCGCGCATTTTGAAGCTGGCCGTTGATGTTGTTGAAATACGCATGGGCATGGTGGCGTCGCGCAAGGTACCGCTTGAAGAACTGCTCGACACACTGCCCGAGTACTCTGGTCGTTTGTATGACCCTGTGCTTGCACAAGAGTTCGTACACATGATTCGCGAGCGTGAAAAAATCGCGAAGCGTGCCAACGAATCAGTTACCACCCATACGACAGACTCCATCCGGCCCGACATGGTTATTGCACGTAACCTGATGGCGCAGGATGGCATGCTGCTTTTGCGTGAAGGCACCGTTATCACGCCGCGCCTTATCGCCAAATTGCAAGGGTTTGAAGAGAACGAAGGGGTTCGCTACACCCTTCATGTGCTCAACCCGTCATTCACGCCTGAGACTCCCGATGATGCCGCACAATGACAACACCGCCATTCGTGGTTTGCACGTGGTTTTGCCCGGCAAGACACTGGCATGGTTTGGTGCAATAGGCCTGATTCACTCATTCTGGTCAATACACCACCTGAATCTGCCTGCGTTTTTTTCTGCTGGCTCGCTGGTTGCAGTGCTGTTGTGTGGCCTGGCCTTGATTGCCTTGTTGCGGTTGCCGGTCGTCAGCCCGTTGCTTGCGTTGGCAGCTTTTACGCTTACCCTGGTGCAAGGGCTGATGTATAACCACTGGGCTTTTTTGCCCTTGGTGGCTTCGTTGGGTATTGGCATGGCAAATCTGGTTCAGCGGTCCAGCATGCGAATGCGCCGTATCGGACAACTGGCAGCCGTAGCATGCATTTTTGTAGCCGTTGCCTGTCTGGCCGGTTTGCCGGGCTTGCGCGGTACCGCTCATTTGGCACCGGGGGTCCAAACCCACATCGATGCCATTCTGGCACTGATTTGTGGCTATTCAATTTTTATGGCGTCATTGCGGCCGCTGGCACCGCCCGTAAACGACAAGTGCCTTGTTGCCATTACCGTGCTGGGGTCGTTACTGGCCGCCGTTGCCTGGTTTGTGCTGGCCGAGCAGGATCGCCAGCTGCACATCAGCTACCTTGACCCGTCAGGAGCCCGGATCTCGGCCGCTGCGCTTTTGATTCCCTTGAACCAGTGGCTGCCAGACCTGATATTTTTCGTTTGCTTTGCATTTACCTGGATGCTGACGCGTTCAGCCCGTTTGTCTGTCGTACTGATACAGCGCTCAAGCGATCTTGAGCATGCGTCCACCCATGACCACCTTACCGGGCTACCCAACAAACGCAAGCTTATTCAGGCCATTGATGACTTGTGTTCCCGCTTTCAGCAAACCGGTGAAAGTGTGGGGCTTGTCTTGCTTGACCTGAATGGTCTCAAACTTATCAATGATTCAATCGGCCTGGAAACCGGTGATCAAGTGCTCAAAGAGGTAGCCAGGCGCATTCGCGATGTCGTAGACCCCCGGTTTCTTGTGGCCCGCCTTGAGGGTGATGAGTTCGTCGTCCTGCTTCAGGGTGAGAGCAAGATGGGGGCCGTGCAATGTGCCCGTACCATTCTGGGCGTTATCGGCAAACCATATACGAACAATGGAATTGAGCTTCACCTGACCGCAAGCGCCGGGCTGACATCAACCGAGGGTGGGGCAACCGATCCGGTCACGTTGTTGCGACAGGCTGATCTGGCCATTACCTATGCCAAGCAAAGTGGTCGCAATACCTGGCGCGAATATGCGCCCGAACTTGGCCGTGATGTAGATACCCGTCTGGCACTTCGTGCCGAGTTGCAAAAAGCGCTCGATCACAACCATTTTGTCATGCATTACCAGCCCATCATCAACGGGCATACCGGCCGCATCATGGGGGCTGAGGCACTGATTCGCTGGCCACACCCGGAACGCGGTTTTATCTCGCCGGCAGTGTTTGTTCCGCTCGCAGAAGATACCGGGCTGATCCATGCGTTAAGTCATTGGGTCCTTGAGGCAGCCTGCCGTGACTTGCATTGGTTGCAAAGCCAGGCAGTGGTTGACTTCCCCTTTGTCATCAACGTATCGCCCCTTCACTTCCAGCGCCCCGACTTTACCCAGGAAGTGCAAGACATGCTGGCCCGTTACGGCCTTGCGCCCAAGAATATTGAAATTGAACTGACCGAAGGGTTGTTTCTGGACAACGTACAGGAAACCATCGACAAACTGCGCCATTTGCAGTCGCTCGGGATCAAGATTTCAATCGATGACTTTGGCACCGGCTATTCAAGCCTGCGTTACCTGAAAAGCCTGCCTATTGACAAGATCAAAATTGACCGCTCGTTTGTTCAGGAAATCGTATCAGACCGCAATGACGCGGCAATCAGTAAAGCCATTATCGGGCTGGCGCACCACCTTAATTTGCGGGTCGTTGCAGAAGGAGTTGAAACAGCAGCACAGTACTGGTACCTGAAACGCAATTTTTGCGACGAGTTCCAGGGCTATCTGTTCTCGCGCCCTGAACCGGTTGATAAATGGGCACAACGGCTGCAACTTACCGGCGGGGTAGTTCCCTTGCCCACGCAAGAAGACAACATCGATAACGAGCGCACGCTGCTGCTGCTTGACGATGAAGAAAATATTCTCAAGGCCCTGCATCGGTTGTTGCGGCGTGACGGTTACAAGATTTTCCATGCCCGTACATCGCAAGAAGCATTTGATATTCTTGCCGTACACCCCATCCGGGTCATTTTGTCAGACCAGCGTCTTAAGGAAACTACAGGCACCGAATTTTTCGCCATGGTAAAAAATCTGTATCCGGACACCGTACGCATTATTTTGTCTGGCTACTCTGACCTTAAATCGGTAACCGAAGCCATTAATCATGGTGCGATCTACAAGTTTTTGACCAAACCCTGGGATGAAGCCGAACTGCGTCAGGAACTGGCCCAGGCCTTCAAGGTTGCCGTTCGTCGATAGTTTTCGGTGCAGCAAGCAGGGCAACGTGTTTTTCCTGACAAGTCGTATTACCAGTCAATTTTGTGATGCTGTTCGGTTTCCTGGTGCCGTGCGTCATCGGTTGAGTGCAAATAGGTGTTGGTGGTGCTCAACGATTCGTGGCCCAGGGTGTCTCGCACATGTCGCAGGTCAATTTGCTTGTTGGCCATATGGGAACCTGCCGTGTGCCTTAGCCAGTGGGCCGAGGCGTGTTCAAGATTCTGCGCTTTCCATTCAAGATCCGGGTCACGTTTGCGAACCCTGTCTGCGGCAAGCTTGAACACCGACTTCACTATAGTGTGAAGCGCGGCCCGTGTCAGAGGTCGTTGCTGATGGCCCAGCGGTGCCACTAATGGCGTCGCTTCGGCTGGCGCAGGGAAGGGCGGCAGGCCTTTTTGTTGACGATAGCGCACCAGCTCGGCCATCAATTCCGTGGTGGCCGGAATAATGCGTTTTTTATCACCTTTGCCCGTAACTTCCAGCCACCAGCGTTCTGCCCCGCGGGCGTCTCGCCGGCAGAAAAACCCACCCATGGTGTTTTGCGTTACTTCTGATATGCGCAGCCCGCACAGATACAGCAATGTAAACAGCCAGCGCACACGTAAATAGTGCTCGCGCTCACGGCCCGATGCCTGCGGCATCTCTTCAATAGCTGTCTTGACATCGAGCCACACCTCTTCGCTTAAATAACGCGTGATGCGCGCTGCGTTTCGCCGTGTTCGTTGCCGTGACAGCGCCAGCGGATTGCCGGCCAGATAACCCGCTGAAACCAGCCATGAAAACATTGAATTCAGGATGATCAGGGCCTGGCGTTGACTGGCCAGAGCTAGCGGCCCGGCAAAAGGACGCCAGTCGGGATGCGCCCGGGCCACTTTGCGGCCTGGACGCATGACCCATCGGGCCGACGGCTGCGGGTCTGCCAGAAAGTGCTGATACGCAAGCAAATCTTCGTGCGTGAGGGATGACACCGGCTTTTGCCTGGACATTGTGGACCAGAGCACCAGCCGTTCGGCCTCTTTGCGGTAGTTGTCAAAGGTGTTTTTCGACCCCGAAAAGCGGGCCAGCCAGGCATTGATGGCCTGAATGTCTGTGGTTGCGGCCAGTTGTGAGCGACCAGCCACAGCACGGTTCACACCTTGGCTACCATCGTGCGCAGCGAAGGGCAGTAGTTCATCAGGAAAGGCAGCAAGAATGAGATCAACAGACATGGTTGTAATGGCCAGAAGTTTATGTGCAGCAGTCCCCGGTACAGGTACAGGTACAGGGCAGGATTCGTAAAGGGTTCGTATAGGGTTCGGTCAGGGTCAGCCTTAAGGTGCAATATCCACCAGCTCATCAAATATTTGACATTATACAAGTAATGTCAAATATTAATCATATAAAGTAAGATTCATTACGTATTACGTAGTAATATTTAATGAATCTAAAGGGGCAGACATGATTACACCACTTGGTACCGAAACTGCGCTTGTTCACGACGTTGAGCGGCTGCGGGAACGCTTTTCCCAAACGCAAGACTTGTACCGCGAGGTGTGCGCCGTGCTGTTCTTTCGCTACGGCATTACGCCCACCACAAACAAGCTTTATCAATTAGTGCGAAAGGGCAGCATGAGCGCCCCCTCGCAGGCGTTGGCCGCGTTTTGGCAAGAATTGCGTGAAAAAAGCCGTGTGCGCATCGAACACCCGGATTTACCCGAAGGGCTGGCCAGTACGGCAGGTGAACTGGTGGCGACGTTGTGGACAAGCGCCCAGGCCGCAGCGCACGAGTCTTTGGCTGCGTTGCGTCAAGACGCCGAAGCGGTGGTGCAGCGTATCAAAGCAGAAATGGCCGTTCTGGAACGTGAAAAAGAAGGGCAGGCACAGACAATTGGTCGCCTTGAAAGCGAACTGACGCTTGCCAGGCAAGAACTTGCCAAAAAACACGACGACCTGGTCGTCGCTGCAGCAAGGCAATCGTCGCTTGAATCGGCATTGAACGATGTAAAAGGCGCAAATGCACAGTTGCAGCATCAGCTTGAAGAGGCCCGCTTGCAGTTCGCCGCCGAGCTTGAAAAGCTGCGCGAAGCAGCCCGTTTTGCAGACGAACGTACCCGGGCGACAGAAAAACGCTTGCTGCTGGACATCGACCGCGAACGAACACTTCAGGCCGCAGCGCGTAAAGAAACTGAAGCCCTGGTGGCCGAAATGCGCAAACTGGCTGAACAGCACAAGCACGAACTTGCATCGCTGCAGCAGGCATTAGGTGCTGTACGCCACGATAACGGCAAACTCCAGGGTGCACTCAGCGCCGCTACGCAGAACCTCAGCCGAACTGAAACCCGGCTGGCTGGCCTTCAAGAACAACTGCATCACGAAGAGTCCAGGGTTGCAGTGCTGCAAGCACGCCTTGCAGACGTTCGCGAACAGAAAAGTTCCGGGCACCGGCGCCGGAAGGGCCAGCCAGGCGCAAAAACCTTGCTTTCGCGCCGATCAGCCAAAGTGTAGCTGGCGCCGGGCACCGGCTACACATGACACTGGCTGCCCGGAACCTTATCCAGTCCAGGACGCATAGTCAGGCAATGTCTGCCATGACCGCATATAACTGTTCAGGACCTATGACTCGACTTTACATAATATACATTATGCGTATTTAATTATAATTGATGATACGTAAACTGAAACTGCCTGCAAGACAGTTTCAGGTCCGCAGCGCCCGGTAGCGCGCCTTTAGCCTTCGTTGATCAATTGGCCATTGGCGTCCAGCACGGGGGTGCCATCTTCCTTGGCGAATGCCTTTTGGGGCATTGGCGGCAAGATCTCAAGCGCACGCGCCAAGGGGCGACACAGGCGAGCCCCTTTTTCAGTAACCACAAAGGGGCGATTGAGCAAAATCGGGTGGGCTTCAAAAGCATCGAGCAATTGCTCGTCACCCAGTTCCGGGTTATCAAGGCCCAGCTCACGATACAGCGCATCTTTTTCGCGCAGGGCATCGCGTACACCCAGGCCAGCGTCACTAATCATCAGACGTACCGTTGCACGCGTGGGTGGTGTTTCAAGGTACAAAATAATGGTGGGTTCAATGCCGGCATGGCGAATCAATGCCAGTGTGTTGCGGGACGCACTGCACTTCGGGTTGTGATATATAGTGACAGCAGACATAAAAAACCTTAAGTCAGAAACAATTATGGCGACCATTAGTAACAAGCCTCGCTTTGCCCTCGGCGGGAAAGGCCCGGTCATGACCCGCAAAGTTTACAACGTACCTCGTCGTCCTGATTTTGCTGACTAGCCCATTGAACCCGGCAACCCGCCCCCCCGCCTTGCACTACACCACAACGCCCGCGGCCCGCACGCTGGTGCTTACGGGCCAGTGGACGCTTGATTATTTCAACGAACTGTTGCGCTGTCTGAACGCCGAGCGGGCCTCGGCCACGCCGCTGCCCGATACCATAGACTTTTCAGAGCTCGATGCCATTGACACTGCTGGTGCACAGCTCTTGCACGACTGGTTGGGTATACGGCTCGATCTGGTGTTGTCACAAGAACCTTTGGGGCTTGCTCCCGAGCGGCAGGCCCTTCTGAAAGCGGTCATTCAGGCGGCCAGTACCCTGCCAGATGCCGATAGCCACGAACGCAAGCCCAGGCCCTTCACCGAAATTCTTGGCCGTATTGGTTCTGCCCTGGAACAAACCTGGCACCAGGTACGCGATTTGCTGGGTTTCATGGGGGTCACCTGTGAGGCGCTGGGCCGCACCTTGTTCAGACCATCAACCTGGCGTGTAACCGCTGTATTTGCCCAGCTCGAGCAAACAGCCTTCAATGCCGTTCCCATCATCGCGATGCTCACCTTTATGGTCGGAGCTGTGGTGGCTTTTTTGGGCGCTACTATTTTGGCGGGTTTCGGGGCCTCCATTTACACCATAAACCTGGTAACGTTTTCATTTTTGCGTGAGTTTGCCGTTTTGCTGACGGCCATCCTGATGGCTGGCCGTACAGCCAGTGCCTTCACTGCGCAGCTAGGTTCAATGAAGGGCAACGAAGAAATCGATGCCTTGCGCATGACAGGGCTTGATCCGGTAAATCTGCTGGTACTGCCACGTATTATTGCCCTGCTGATCGCCCTGCCCTTGCTCACTTTCGTTGGCATGGTATCTGGCATTCTGGGCGGCATGCTGGTGTGTGCCGTGTCGCTTGATATTTCACCAACCATGTTCATGTCGATTTTTCAGCGTGATATCCAGCTGCGTCATTTTGTCATCGGCATGGTCAAGGCCCCGGTGTTTGCCTACCTTATCGCCATCATTGGTTGTCTCGAAGGGTTCAAGGTCAAAGGCAGTGCGCAGTCGCTTGGGGAACACACGACATCTGCAGTCGTTCAATCGATTTTTGTCGTGATTCTGGTAGACGCGGTTGCTGCCATGTTTTTCATGGAAATGGGGTGGTAAGGCGCATGGCTGATGGCCCCGTCACTATTCAGGTACGCGACGTAACCAATCAGTTTGGCAGCCATGTCGTGCACCAGCACCTTGATCTTGATGTTTACAAAGGCGAGATTCTAGGCGTTGTCGGCGGGTCGGGCTCTGGCAAGTCGGTGCTGCTGCGTACCATTGTGGGGTTGCAACAACCCGCATCAGGTACCGTGCGCATGGGCGATCTGATGGTTTTTCCGCCTGCGGGCAGTGAACGCCAGACACAGCGCCGGTTCGGGGTCCTGTTCCAGCGCGGCGCGCTGTTTTCGTCGCTGACGGTGCTTGAGAACATTTGCCTGCCCCTTATCGAACATGCCGGTCTGACCCGTGCCCAGGCCGAGCACTTGGCACGGGTCAAGCTGGCCATGGCTGGTCTGCCAATCAAATCAGCCGACCAGTACCCCGCTTCGTTATCCGGCGGCATGGTCAAGCGCGCGGCGCTGGCCCGGGCGCTGGCGCTCGACCCTGAAATCTTGTTTCTTGATGAACCTACCGCGGGCCTGGACCCCATCGGGGCCGGTGCATTTGACGACCTTATTGTCACACTGCGCAACGCGCTTGGCCTGACGGTATTTCTGGTAACGCACGACCTTGATACGCTGTACACCATTTGCGACCGGGTGGCTGTGTTGTCGCAAAAGAAAGTGCTGGTGGCTGATACCCTTCCCGTTGTTGAAACCTGCGATGATCCGTGGGTACACGATTACTTTCATGGGCCGCGCGGACGCTCTGCACGCCGCGCTGCCCATGTATCAACTGAATAGTGAAACTATGGAACCTCGTGCCCACCATGTCATGATCGGCCTGTTTGTTGTCATCGTTGTAACTGCGGGGTTGGTCTTTGCACTGTGGCTTGGCAAATACGGCAAGCATACGGCCATGTCCAGCTACGTTATTGTTTTCAACGAACCCGTGCGCGGTCTTGCGGCTGGCAGTGCGGTTCAGTTCAACGGCATTAAAGTGGGTGAAGTGGTCAACTTGTCACTCGACCCGGTCGATATCCGGCATGTCCGGGCACTGATCAATATACAGTCAGCCATACCCATGACAGCCGACACCCGCGCCCGTCTGGTTATTACCGGAATTACGGGGGTGTCGGTTATTTCACTGGGCTCGGGTCGGGCCGACAGCCCCCCGCTCGAGGCCAAAGTAGGCCAGCCCTACCCCGAATTGATTGCGGTGCCCTCACCCATTTCACAGTTCATGCAAAATGGCGATACCCTGCTGGCCGGTGTCACCGAGCTTATGCACAACGCCAACCAGATGCTGTCGGCCGAAAACGCAGCGCGCATCAGCCGCACACTTGATAATCTGGAAAGTGCCAGTGCGATGTTTGCAGAAAAACGTACCGATCTGGGCGACCTGATTTCAACTATGGGCAGGGCCTCTTACGAGCTTGACGATATGCTGCGCGCCGTAAATCGCCTTGTCACCCATGACGGTCAGGCGTCTTTGCGCAGTGCCCGTCAGGCCCTTGACTCGGTTGACAAGGCCGCCGCTGGTGTTGCGCGCCTGGTGACCGATAACCAGGGGGCTGTTGCGGCAGGCCTGCAGGGTATGAACGAACTGGGCCCGACCTTGCAAGAGTTGCGCATGACGCTGGCCACACTGCGCGCTACCCTGCGTAAATTGAACGATAACCCGGCAGGCTACCTGCTGGGTTCTGAATCACTGCAAGAGGTTGCCCCATGATGGCCGTCCGAACCCGTCGCGTTGTTGCGCTGGCCTGTGTTGC
>JBAYOZ010000057.1:0-9926 GCA_041677965.1 Pusillimonas sp. | reverse complement strand
TACGAAAAGGTCAATGCGCTGGGTATTGGCGCCCAGGGTCTGGGTGGCCTGACCACTGTGCTTGACGTCAAGATCAAGACCTTCCCGACCCACGCGGCGTCCAAGCCTGTGGCCATGATCCCGAACTGTGCAGCGACACGTCACTGCCATTTTGTGCTCGATGGCTCCGGTCCCGCTGTCTTGACGCCCCCCGCCTTGTCTGACTGGCCCGATGTGAACTGGGCCCCTGATTACAATAAATCAACCCAGGTTGATCTGAATACGCTGACCAAAGAGCAGGTGGCCAGCTGGAAACCCGGTCAGACCTTGCTGCTGTCGGGCAAAATGTTGACAGGCCGTGATGCGGCCCACAAGCGTATCCAGGAAATGCTCGAGCGCGGCGAGTCGCTGCCGGTTGATTTCAAGAATCGCGTCATTTACTACGTAGGTCCGGTTGATCCGGTACGCGATGAAGTGGTTGGCCCTGCTGGCCCCACTACCGCAACCCGCATGGACAAGTTCACCGACATGATGCTGGAGCAAACCGGTCTGATCGCCATGATCGGCAAGGCCGAGCGGGGCCCGGTTGCCATCGAGTCGATTCGCAATCACCAGTCGGCTTACCTGATGGCGGTGGGTGGTTCAGCCTACCTGGTTTCCAAGGCCATTCGCGGTGCCAAGGTCGTCGGCTTTGAAGATCTGGGCATGGAAGCCATCTACGAGTTTGATGTTAAAGACATGCCTGTGACAGTCGCGGTAGATTCCAAGGGTACGTCGGTACACCAGACCGGCCCGAAAGAGTGGGCGGCCCGCATTGCCGATATTTCAATCACGCCGGTTAAGGGCTGATTGAAAAACCTTGCCGGTCAGTGCATTTGCGTGATGCGCTGGTCGGCACAGGCGACCATCAGGTCATCTAAAAAACCTTGCGCCAGCACCATGTCTGGCGCAAGGTTTTTTAACGGCTGCAGCACAAAGGCGCGCTCGTGCATGCGCGGGTGCGGCAGCGTCAAAACAGGGTCGTTCTGCACCAGGTCGTTGAATAGCAGGATGTCCAGATCCAGCGTGCGGGGTGCGTTTTGGTATGGACGCTCGCGGCCAAACCGGGTTTCCAGGGCCTGCAGCACGTCAAGCAGGGCGTAGGGCGTCAGCCGGGTTTCCAGGCGGGCTACGGCATTGACGTAGTCGGGGCCATGCGACTGCACCGGTGCACTGCGGTAAAAGGGCGATAGCACCAAATGGCGAATGTCTGCGTGCTGGCCCAGCGTTTCGACGGCCTTGAGCAAGGTCTGGTGGGCTGGCCCAAGGTTTGCTCCCAGCCCGATAAATGCCGTGCTCCAGACCGGTTCTTCGGTAGTGGGGGTGGGATCAATCATGTTTTCGTAACACTTGGGGAGAGGGGCAGACCTGAAGGTGTGTCAGGCGTCTCGGGTCGCTGAGCGGTGGTTTGATGTTTGATTGTGCCCGTATCACACCAAGCCTGTTTTTATCCAGCCCCTCGCGAACCGATTAATGGACGTTGGCTGCCGCACCGGCCGGTTTGCGGCGCGGGCGACGTTTGCGACGGGCCGGCGCAGCACCTGGGCCTTCATTGCGGTTGCGTTGCTGGTACTGGTCGATCATGGGGCCGCGCTCTTCCGGTTCGGCGTTGGCCAGATCCATCCACCACTGGGCATGGACACTGTCAACCTCATGGCCGGCAGCGCGCAACTGCAGGAAATCAACAGCGGCCCGGAAGCGGGGGTGTTCAAACATGCGCCAGATCGACTTGGGCGTGGCGCGTTCGAAACGGGGTTGCATGAACCAGATCTCTTTCATGTCGCCCTGGAAACGTTTCTGGATGGCCATTTGCCCGGATTGTTCATCAATGACGCGGTCTGCGGCCTCAATCAGGGCCTGCATGGGCGGCTGCCCATCGTACACCCCTTGCTTCCAGCGTTTGTCGACCAGGCGCCATAGCATCGCGGCAAATAAAAAGCCGGGGCTGATGGGTTTGCCTGCCCGAACCCGCAGGTCGGTGCGTTCGAGGGCCATGTCGATGAAGTGGCGGTCTTCGGGGTTGGACATGAGGTTGTCCAGGTAGGGCAGCAGGTAAGCGGCCAGACCGAATTCGCGCAGCTTTTCCAGACACTCCATGGCGTGACCGCAGGTCAGCAGCTTGATGACCTCATCAAACAGCCGGGATGCCGGCACGTTTTCAATAAGGTGCGCGGCTTGTTTGATGGGTGCCAGCGACGCGGGTTCTATGGCAGCATTGAGCTTGGCCGCAAAACGGACAGCACGCAACATGCGAACCGGGTCTTCACGGTAGCGCAGCTGGGGGTCACCAATCATGCGTACCAGCTTTTTCTTCAGGTCGGCAACGCCACGATGGTAGTCGATGACTTCTTGATTGACCGGGTTGTAGTACAGCGCATTCAGGGTGAAATCGCGGCGGGCGGCGTCTTGTTCGTGGGTGCCAAACTGGTTGTCACGCAGGATACGTCCGTGCTCGTCGGTTTCCTGTTCGTCAGAGGCGGGGGCGCGGAAAGTTGACGTTTCAATGATTTCAGGGCCGAATACGACATGTACCAGCTGAAACCGTTTGCCGATGATGCGGGCGCGTCGGAACAGTGGCCGGATTTCGTTCGGTGTGGCGTTGGTGGCGACATCGAAGTCTTTCGGTTCCAGACCCATGATCAGGTCGCGTACGGCACCGCCCACGATGTAGGCGTCAAAGCCGGCCTGTTGCAGTACTTCGCAAACCTTGATGGCGTGTCGCGATACATTGCGTCGGTCGATGCCATGTTTTTCAGGCCCCAGGCGTTCGGGCCCGCGGGCGGGCGAGGAAAACAGTCGGCCGACGAAGTTTTTTATTGTTTCGGTAAGCATGGGCGGTATTTTAGGGCTTTGTACGAGGTGTGTCTGAGTTCAGGAAAGCGCGTAACAGGGGCAGGGTGATGGCGCGTTGTTTTTCAAGTGAATAATGGTCCAGGTCGTCGATCAGCCGGGTAAGGCGGTTCATGTCACGGGCGTAGTGCGTCAGGATCCATTGAATCACTTCAGCCGACAGGTGCAGCCCGCGTTCTTGAGCGCGCGTTTGCAGGGCCTGGCCGCGCTCTTCATCAGACAGCAGTTCCAGCCGAAAGACCAGATCCCAGCCCAGCCGGGTGCGCAGGTCTTCGCGAACCGGCAGGGTCATGGGCGGGCGGTCGCCACCGGCCAGCAGGGCAAAGGCACGCGAGCTGCTGGCCGATTCGCGCCAGCGGTTATACAGGGCAAACAGGGCCGCCTGGGCTTCATCGTCGTAGCGTTCGATGCCGTCGACGGCAATTCGCTTCACGTCGATGGTGTCGGATTCAACCAGCGATTGCAACAGACGATTCGCATTGCTGTGGTGAATGTACAGGGCACCTTCGGCAAAGCCCATGGCTTGCAGCAAATGGCTGCGCCCGGCGCCCGACGGCCCCCACAAGTAAACGGCATGACCCGGCTGGCAGTGCTGTAGTGCCTCTATCGCTGCCTGATTCTTGCCCGCCACAAAATTGTTCAGGGTCGGGTTTGGGGCAGGTAGCAGGTTGAGTATCAGTTGTTGGGTCATTGACGGCATTAAAAAGCGTAAAATGCGCCTTGGTATTTTATTTAAGACGCAATTCTTGCACATCCCACGGCTTTTCTCATGACAAACAACTCTAGCACCTCTTTAACCTACCGCGATGCGGGTGTTGATATTGATGCCGGCGACGCTCTGGTCGATCGCATCAAGCCCCTGGCAGCCAAAACCATGCGCGCGGGTGTCATGGCCGGTATTGGCGGTTTCGGGGCGCTGTTCGAAGTGCCCAAGAACTTCAAAGAGCCGGTTCTGGTGTCTGGCACCGACGGGGTGGGCACCAAGTTGCGTCTGGCCTTCGACTGGCAGCGGCACGACACGGTCGGTATCGACCTGGTGGCCATGAGCGTCAACGATATCCTGGTCCAGGGGGCCGAGCCATTATTTTTCCTTGACTACTTTGCCTGCGGCAAGTTGTCAGTGGATACGGCCGCCGCGGTGGTGGGCGGTATTGCCAAGGGCTGTGAGTTGTCCAACTGCGCACTGATCGGTGGTGAAACTGCTGAAATGCCCGGTATGTACCCCGAGGGTGAATACGATCTGGCGGGTTTTGCCGTTGGTGCCGTTGAAAAATCGAAAATCATTGATGGTAAATCTATTGCGGTGGGTGATGTGGTGCTGGGTCTGGCGTCCAGCGGCGCACATTCCAACGGGTTCTCGTTGTTGCGCAAGATTATTGAAACTACTGGTGCGCGGCCAGAAGATGATCTGGGTGGTCGTCCTCTGGGCGATGTCGTCATGGCGCCCACACGCATTTACGTGCGTTCGGTATTGGCGGCCCTGAACCAGCACGGTACGGCCATCAAAGGGTTGGCCCACATTACCGGCGGCGGCTTGCTCGATAACGTGCCCCGTATTCTGCAACCTGGCTTGTCAGCGCGTTTGCATCGCGATGCCTGGGAAATGCCCGAGCTGTTCAAGTGGCTGCAAAAAGGCGGTAACGTGGCCGACACCGAAATGCACCGCGTTTTCAACTGTGGTATCGGTATGGTCATCGTGGTTCCGGCCGACCAGGCTGATGCAGTCAGTGCAACACTGGCTGCCCATGGTGAGCAGGTCAGTCGTTTGGGCGAAATCGTGGCCCAAACCGGCGATATGCCGCAAACCGTTGTGGTTTAGGTTCGGTCCGGTGGCTTCGGCAAATTCGTGTCGAAGCCTTAGTTCGTATTCAATGTAAAAGCCTGCTTTTCAGCAGGCTTTTTAACGCAGGGTTCTGCCGAAGGGACATGTTCACCGGTCTGATTTCAGGAAAAACGATTTTCCTGGTTCCGGCAGGTATGCTCAGTGGCCAGACCACAGTTTTGATACGGTATCGAGCACTCTGGCGCCAGCATCCGGTGCCAGGCAGTCAACAACGACCCGGTCGGGTTGGGCACGCAGCCAGGTCAGTTGTCGTTTGGCCAGCTGCCGTGTCGCGGCAATGGCCTGTTCAATCGCCAGCGCTTTATCGACCTTGCCGTCCAGGTAATCCCAGAGTTGACGGTAGCCTACACACCGTATCGAAGGCAGGCCCGGGTGCAAGTCACCGCGTGCATACAGGTGCCGCACCTCGTCCACCAGGCCGTGTTCCAGCATTTGTTGATAGCGCTGGGCGATGCGCTGGTGCAGGGCCAGCCGGTCAGAAGGCTCAAGGCTGATGGTGATGTACTGATGATTGTTTTGCGGTGTTCCCGGCCGCCCGTGTTGCAGCAAGACCGACATGGGCTTACCGCTCAGGTGCCAGATTTCCAGCGCACGCTGGATGCGCTGGCTGTCGTTGGGTGCCAGGCGTGCAGCCGTAACCGGGTCTACCTCGGCCAGACGCGCGTGCAAGGCGGGCCAACCGGATTTTTCCGCTTCGGCCTCCAGTTCGGCGCGCAGGGCCGGGTCGGCCCCAGGCAGGTCGTTCAGCCCTTCCCGCAGGGCCTTGTAGTACATCATGGTGCCTCCGCACAGCAGGGGGATGCGGCCCCGGCCACGGATCTGTTCAATCAGTGCGGTTGCGTCGTTGCAAAATTCTGCGGCTGAATAGCTTTCAGATGGATCACGGATGTCCAGCAAATGCTGCGGAACCAGGGCCTGTTCTTCCCGGGATGGCTTGGCGGTGCCAATGTCCATGCCGCGGTAAATGGTGGCCGAATCAACAGTGATGATTTCAACCGGCCACTGGCTTGCAATGGCCAGTGTGGATGCGCTTTTACCTGCGGCAGTTGGCCCGGCCAGGCAAATAATGGGGTGTGGGTGTGTCATTGGCCACGCATGAAAAGTTTATCCAGGTCGCCCAGGGTCCAGTGCACCCAGGTTGGGCGACCGTGGTTGCATTGGTCGGCCCGCTCGGTGCGTTCCATCGTGCGCAACAGCGCATTCATTTCGTCAAGGCTCAGACGCCGGTTGGCCCGAACCGAGCCATGGCAGGCCATGGTTGCCAGCAGTGCGTTGCGTTGTTCAACCAGCTGGCTGGATGAGCCGACCGCCGCCAGATCAAGCAAGACATTGCGCGCCAGCGATTCAATATCACCACTGGCCAGAAGGGCGGGGACGGCGCGTACGGTCAGTGCCGTCGGGCTGGCCGGGCGCAACACCAGACCCAGCTCATTCAGCGCATCGGCATATTCTTCGGTCAGGGCAACGTCTTTTTCCGAAGCATTGAATACCACCGGAACGAGCAGTTCCTGCCGGGGTAACTGGTGGGCATCCATGGCCGTTTTCAGGCGTTCATAGATAACACGTTCGTGCGCGGCATGCATGTCCACCAGGATCAGGCCCGTGGCTGTTTGCGCCAGGATGTAAATGCCGTGGACCTGGGCCAGCGCCATGCCAAGGGGGAACTCATGGTCTGGCAAGGCAGCGGTTGTCCGGCCAGTTCCGGAAGTCATCGCAGCGGCATTGGGGCCATTCGGGGGCGTGACGGTGCCGGCGGGTGACAGGTTACGGCCCGGACCCGTGTCCAGGGGGCGATAGAGGGTTTGCCAGTCAGCAGCCTGCCCTGATGCAGTCGTCGGCCGCAGGTTCAGGGCCTGCTGGCTAAAACCCGTACGCCAGGTCTGACTGGATGCGGGTTTTTCTGGGTATTGGCCAGATTCATTCCGGTAGCTCGGGTTGGTTTCTGCAATGTGGCGGGCTGGCGCGCTGAGGTCCGGAGGGTTTTCGTGGCCCGTTTGGAGGACACCTGTTGCCGGGTTCCCGTCGCTGACCTGCTGGCTTGTCGGGCTTGAGTGCTGTCCCGGTGCATCCATGCTTTCGTTATGCGCTGTTTGCGCCAGTGTTTGCGTCAACGCCCGTGACACAAACTGATGGACTGCACCGCTGTCACGAAAGCGGATTTCGTGTTTTGCCGGATGGACATTGACATCGACTGCGGCGGGGTCAATGGATAAAAACAACACGTAACCCGGTTGCCGATCGCCATGCAGTACATCGGAATACGCCTGACGCACAGCATGCGATACCGTTTTGTCTTTGACGTAGCGCCCGTTGACATAAAGATATTGCCGGTCGGCACGTGCCCGTGCATAGGTCGGGCGGGTGATCATGCCTTGTACGCGGATCAGGCCATGGTCAACGGCCAGCCCCAGGCCCTGGGTCATAAATTCAGTGCCCAGCACATCCAGGATGCGCTGGGGGATGTCGGCGGCCTTCCAGTGACGCTGGGGCTTGTCGTTATGAAATACCCTGAAGCTGATGTGGGGGTGGGCCAGGGCGATGCGTTCCAGTACATCCATGCAATGACCATACTCGGTGCCCTCGGTACGCAGGAATTTGCGACGGGCGGGTACGGTTTCAAAGAGCTGGCGCACATCAACGGTTGTACCTTGCGGGCCGGAGGCCGCACTGACCGTGCCGTCCTGTGCACTGATTTGCCAGGCATGGGGTTCATCGGCGGTACGCGAGGTCAGGGTCAGGCGTGCAACCGAACCGATTGAAGCCAGGGCCTCGCCTCTGAAGCCCATCGAGGCTACCGACTCGAGGTCGTCGAGCGAATGGATTTTGCTGGTGGCGTGGCGGGTGAGCGCCAGGTGGAGCTCATCAGGCGGTATTCCGCAACCGTTGTCTGACACAGCGATTCGACGAATGCCGCCGCCATCGAGGCGCACTTCAATGCCGGAAGCACCGGCATCAATGGCATTTTCAACAATTTCCTTGAGGACTGAAGCTGGCCGTTCAATGACCTCGCCGGCAGCAATCTGGCTGATCAGGAGGTCGGGAAGCGGGGTAATGACAGGGCGTTTGGACATCGTGAGGGCAATTATGCCCTACGTGCAAGCCCCGGGCTAGTTGCAAAATAATCGTTGATGCCCTTGAGCATCGCTTCGGCGATTTTGGTCTGGTGTGCAGGGCTGCGCAACAGGCGTTCTTCGTGCGGATTGCTGATGAAGGCGGTTTCTACCAGAATGGACGGGATGTCAGGTGCACGCAATACAGCAAAGCCGGCACGTTCAACATGCGTTTTGTGCAGTTTGTTGATCTTGCCGATTTCCCCAAGCACGCGTCCACCCACCTTGATGGAGTCATTGATCTGGGCCGAGGTGGACATGTCGAGCAATACCTTGGCCACCTGTTTGTTTTGTGCCCCTATATTGATGCCCCCGATCAGGTCGGCATCGTTCTGGCTTTGGGCCAGCCAGCGCGCTGCTGCACTTGAAGCCCCGTTTTGCGATAGTACAAAAACCGACGAACCCCGCGCCGATGGCTTGATCCAGGCATCAGCATGAATTGATACAAACAAGTCAGCTTTTACGCGTCGTGCCTTTTGTACCCGCACATGCAATGGAACGAAATAGTCGCCGTCACGTGTCAGGTAGGCGCGCATGTTCGGCTGGGCATCAATCATTTTCTTGAGCCGTTTGGCGATGGCCAGCACGATGTCTTTCTCGTGAGTTCCGCTCGGGCCGATGGCTCCGGGGTCTTCCCCGCCATGTCCGGCATCGAGCGCGATGAGAACGGGCTGGTTGCCGCGCTGCGGCACAGGTGCCGGTGCTGGTGTCAGGCCGGGGATTACCGGGGCGGGTTTTTTCTGTGCCACGGGTGGGAGCTGTTGCCCCTGGACCGACGGAATGGGGGCGTCAGGGCGTGCCTGTGCGAGGTTCTCAAGCACCTCGGCCAGCGGGTCGTTGTCATCGCCCATCTGGCTCAGGGCCATCAGCGGGTCTTGGGCAATTTTCGGGTACAGGTCAAGCACCAGCCTGAATTTGTACTCGCCAATTGGCTTGAGTGTGAAAACCTGCGGGGCAATAGCCTGCTTGAGGTCGAAGACCAGGCGCACGACATCGGGCCGGTTTTGTGCAACCCGGACCGAGGCAATATACGGGTCGTTTGGCCGCACCTTGGAAACCAGCTCGTTGATGGTCTGGTTCATGGACAAGCCATTAATGTCAACGACCAGCCGGTGCGGGTTCTCGAGCGTGAAGTGTTCGGCCTTGAGCTCGGACTCGAGCTCGAGTGTGACCCGGGTGTATTCGTCGGCCGGCCACGTACGCACGGCCAGGATTGTGCTGGCATGCGCAATTTTCGGAACGACAGGCAGCAGGAAAAGGGTTGTTGCCGTGGCTACGAGGCGTCGGCGGACAAGCCCGGCAGCGGAGATCCGCCCTGTGGAAGCACTAGTCTGTTTAGCCATGATTGTCCTTTGTTGCTGTAGGCGGTTAACCGTGCCTGTCGACCGGATCCTGCATAGTCAAGCGCGATGTCAAGATCAGGTGGGGGGAGCAAACCACCGGCCTGTTCCGGCCACTCGATCAGCACAACCCCTTGTTTTTGCAGGAGATCCCGGAAACCGGCGTCAATCCATTCGCGAGGGTCGCTAAATCTATAAAAATCAAGATGATACAAGTATAAGTTAGAAACTTTATAGCTTTCAAGTAAAGCGTAGCTTGGGCTCTTGATTCTGCCTGTTACGCCGCAGGCGCGCAGTAGCGCCCGGGCGAAGCTGGTCTTGCCTGCACCCAGGTCGCCACGCAGGTGAATACGCCCGCCTTGTGCAGCGCCAGACTGCACCGGGTCAGGTTCCGCCAGCATGGGCGCCAATTGTTGGGCTAGTGCGATGGTGCTTTCTTCATCTGCTAAATAGGTTTCAACTTCTTTCAAGATGACTTCTTCGTTATTCATCTTTGGGTTTCCAAGAGGGGTTTTTAACTGGCGCTTGCATCAGTGCTGGGGCATGACAACAGGCGGCGGCAGCAACGGCGGGCCTTGAATAGTAATACAGCGCCTGCAATTAAAAAGAATGCAAGTGCTGCCATGAAAAACTCACGTTTACACCGAGAAAAAAATACAACACTGAGTGCTGTTAAAATGGCGGCCCGCGTCTCCGTAGTTAAATGGATATAACTTTCCCCTCCTAAGGGAAGATTACAGGTTCGATTCCTGTCGGAGACGCCAG
>JBAYOZ010000056.1:0-9976 GCA_041677965.1 Pusillimonas sp. | reverse complement strand
TGGCCAGCCTGTTGATCACAGGCTCTGCGGTCGCATTTGCTCAGCCAGATGCAGGCAAGTTACGCGAACGTGCGCAGCAAATTTTCAAGCCCATTCCAACAATTGATGTCATCATCAAAGAGCGCAAGCTTAACGCTGACCGAATTGAACTTGGCAAGTCACTCTTCTTCGAGCCGCGTTTGTCAAAAAGTCACATCATCAGCTGTAATACCTGCCACAGTGTAGGCACAGGCGGTGCCGACAATATTCCCACGTCGATCGGTCACGGGTGGCAACATGGACCACGTAACTCACCGACGGTGTTGAACGCTGTTTTCAACGTAGCCCAGTTCTGGGATGGTCGTGCCGCAGACCTGAAAGAGCAGGCTAAAGGCCCTGTGCAGGCCAGTGTAGAAATGAATGCCACACCAAAGCATGTTGAAGATACGCTGCAAAGTATCCCTGAGTACGTAGACATGTTCAAAAAAGCGTTTCCAGGCGAGTCCAATCCGGTGACGTTTGACAACATGGCCAAGGCCATCGAAGACTTCGAAATTACGCTCATCACGCCAAATTCAAAATTCGACCAGTTCCTTGAGGGCAAAGACAGCTTTAACAAAGCGGAACTGGTTGGTCTTGAGCTGTTCATGAACAAAGGGTGTATTGCATGTCATGCCGGCATCAATCTGGGCGGTCAAAGCTACTTCCCGTTTGGTCTGGTCAAGAAGCCAGGTGCCGATATCCTGCCCGAAGATGATCGCGGCCGGTTTGTCGTGACCAAAACGGCTTCCGATGAATACGTATTCCGTGCCAGCCCGTTACGTAACATTGCCCTGACGGCACCTTATTTCCATAGTGGTGAAGTGTGGAGCCTTGAGCAGGCCGTGGCCATCATGGGTACAAGCCAACTGGGTGCTGAACTCTCTGATGAAGAAGTCAAGTCCATCACCGCCTTTTTGCATACTCTGACCGGTGATCAGCCTGAAGTTGTTTATCCGACGCTTCCTCCCAGCAGCAAAACCACACCAAAGCCATCGATGTAAAACATTTCAGGCTTTTTAATGAACATGCCCCCCAATGCATCGCGTCGGGGGGCATGTTTGCTTTGTTCCTTTACAAAGGCCTCTTGTGAGTCCGATCAAACGTGACCCTGCACAACTGCCATTTTCATGTTGCAACTACTCACTCTTGCCGTTAGCTATCGCGTCCTGATTCTCAATGGGTATTTAAAGTCGCATCTGATGGGTGACCAGCCGGCTTTTAAGCCACAAATAGGTCGTTATTGCGTCAGCGCAATAACCAGAGTTCGGGTTATGCGCAAAATGTACCTGCATCTTTTTAACGATATGCCCACGACTCCTTAACTGATCAATCAATTACATCACATTGACTACTATGGACATCAAACCTCTCGAACCCGGCTTCAGTATCTGTCATGCTATTTATCCCCAAGACCTTGCCGAGGTCAAAGCACGCGGGTTTCGCTCGGTAATTTGTAATCGTCGGCCGGGTGAGGCCGAAGACCACACTGACAATAATGCGTTGCGTCAGGCTGCCGCTCAGCAGGGGCTGGAGTGGGTTGAAATACCGGTAACTCCGGGCGAATACACCCCGGAAGTCATTGAGGCCTTTGGCAAGGCCATTGACTGGTTACCTAAACCTGTACTGTGTTTTTGCAAAACGGGGCGCCGGGCCGCGTCCTTATGGTTGCATAACCAGGCTCAGCAATCAGGCTGCGACCTGGGACCATTGCTTGATGCTGCGCACGCCGCCGGCCACGACCTACATGATCAGAAAGACACTTTTTTAAAGTCGGGCAACGACTGATACTTTTGTAGCACAGCCTCTTGCTCAGGCTTGCCAGACTGCCAAGAATCGGCATAGGCTGCCTCCAATCACAGGAAGCAGCCCTGACATACCACCCGGATAGATTTAAGCTATCGACCCGATTACATTATATTTATTCATATTATATTGATTTATATTTTATTGGTCTATAAAATGAATTTATGAGACACGGTGTTATTGTCGATGAACGTTTCAAAAGGCCACACAATGAATTTCTGGGATCAACAATTTGGATCAGACGAATTCAAATACGGCAAACAGCCGAATGCATTCCTGGTTGAGCAGGCGGGTTTGCTTGCTCCGTATTCCAATATCCTTGTTCCTGGCGATGGGGAAGGGCGCAACGGTGTGTGGCTCGCCCGTCAAGGTCATCAGGTGTTGGCCGTCGACGCCTCTGTGGTCGGCCTTTCAAAAGCCAGAAAACTGGCTGCTGAATGCGGGGTAACCATTGCAACCGAACATGCTGACCTGCAACATTGGATGCCATCGAAATCCTACGATGCCGTGGTTCTTACCTATGTTCATTTACTTGCTGAGTGCCGTCAGGCTATCCACCAGAACCTGGCACGCGCCCTGCGCCCTGGCGGAGTTCTCGTGCTCGAAGCGTTCAGCCCCGACCAGCTTGCCAAAACAAGTGGCGGGCCAAAAAATCCTGAATTACTGTATTCGCTCAAGCTCATACGAAACGATTTCAGCGGTATGCTGCAAGAAACGTATGGAATCGAGTGCGAAGTCAACCTGGACGAAGGTCCTGGTCACCACGGGCCCGCGTGCGTTACGCGCTATATCGGCCAACGGGTCTAAGCCCACCTCATTTCAGTAACCACTGCCATGTCCTACCCTATGTCGGTAGGCAGCAACTTTGCTGAATTCCTGCGTGCGCTTGACGCCATTCAGGCCACCGATGGCGTGCCTATTGCCACACCGGCAGACTGGGTTCCCGGCCAGGACGTCATCGTGGCTCTGAGCCTTAACGATGAACAAGCCAAAGAAAAATTTGGTGCCATCGACATCAAACTGCCTTACCTGCGCTTCACCAAGGCACCTGCAAAATAAGCATTCGCCTTTAGTGGGTTTCAGGGTGTTCCAGCCCCGTTTTTGGTTGGAACACCCGCACGCATCTCTGCATTTCACCACGCCCAGACAAGGGCTGCGATAGCCACCGGCATCGGTAGAAAACAAGTACTCTTTGACTGTCCACCACCAATAGTTTTCAAACAAAACCTTAACCTTTTGAGGTTGGCTTTTTGTTTGATACCATGCCAACACCATGAACCGTGACAGCCTCATTAACACCTTGCAGACCCATGTACCCAAACTGCTGGCGATTTACGCCTTTGGCAGCCGTATAACCGGCAACGCGCGGCCAGACAGTGACCTGGACATGGCCGTGCTGGTGGCTGGCTATGCTGACCCCGTCATGCTGTTCAACCTGGCCGGAGAGCTGGCCGATATTGCAAACTGCCCGGTTGACCTGCTCGACTTGCGCGCCGCATCGACGATCATGCAGTATCAAATCATCACTACCGGAGAACGATGGTGGGCCTCCGACACACAGGCTGCAATCTTTGAGGCGGCCATACTTAGCGAAAAAACAGCACTGGACACCGCTCGCGCGGGTTTGATTTCAGATATTGAACGTCGGGGAAAGGTCTATGGCTGATGACGTACTGCTTAACAAAGCCGCAACCATTGAACGCAGCGTGGCACGGGCAAAGGAAGAATATGCGTACGACCCTGACACGTTCGCCACAAACTTCACGCGACAGGACGCGGCAATCCTGAACATTCAACGCGCATGCGAGGCCGCACTGGATATGGGGCAACACGTGATACGCCGGGAAAAGTTGGGCATACCCCAAAGCGCGCGTGACGTCTTCGGTCTGCTGGCCCAGGCGGGCTGGATCGACGACGCACTGGCAGACAGCCTGAAACGCATGGTCGGGTTCCGCAACATTGCGGTCCACGATTATCAAGCGTTGCAACTGCCCATCACCATCAGCATCATCACCCGCCATCTGGACGAGTTCCTGCACTACAGCGAACGGTTGCTTAAGGGGAAGACCAGCCGCCACCCCTGACCCGCCAAACAACTCGCCCCGCCGTTCATATCTGCTTCACGACATTACCTGCTGACAACAACGCTATCATTCGGTCATAAAAAGAATTTGCCACCCCTGGCAAGGAGACAATTTTGGACCGATACCTCTCGATCGAGGCGTTTGTCACGGCTGCAGAAACGGAAAATTTTTCGGAAGCGGCACGACGACTGAACGTATCGAAATCCGTGGTGACAACACGTATCCAGCAACTGGAAAACTACGTCGGTGCGCCACTGTTTCATCGCAACACCCGAAACATCCAGCTGTCGGAAGTCGGCGAGGCTTTTTTGGCTGACTGCACCGACCTGCTGTCACGCACCTCGGATCTGGTGGACCAGATGCGCCAGGCGCGCGGTACGATTGCCGGGCGCTTGCGCGTTCATGCCCTGCCGGGGCTGGTACTGGGCCACCTGGCCAGCTATCTGCGCGAGTTTCAGGATCTTTACCCCGGCGTTGAGCTCGACCTGGTCGTCAACGACACCGTGGTCGACCCGGTCAAGGCCGGCGTTGACTGCACCTTGCAGATTTTCAAGCCTGCGTCTAATGAGTTGATCGGGCGGCCCCTGTTCCCGGTGCGGCGTGTTTTCTGTGCCTCGCCCGCCTATCTTGAAAAGCATGGCACACCCAAAGGGCCGCGCAATCTTTACGAGCATCGATTGGGGCTGTATTCCAACTACCCGACACGCGACCGGTGGCTGTTCTATGGCAAGCGGGAGACGGTTTCGATGGATCTTCGCCCGGCACTGCGTACCAACAGCGTTCATTTACTGGAAGAATACGCCGCCGCCAATGCCGGCATCGTCTGCATCCCCACCCTGGTGGCCTCGGCGTCGATCATGTCGGGTCGGCTTGTCCCGGTTCTGGCCGACTGGCAACTGTCGTCATTCTGGCTTTGGGTGGTGTACCCGCATACCCATCGGGGCGGGCTAAAGCTTAAGCTGTTCATCGAGCATATTCTGTCGCGGTTCTCGACCGAGCCACCCTGGGATGCCGACCTGATCCAGGCGGGCCATATCGCTCAAAGCCTGATCGAGTAACCCTGGCATAAACAGGGGCTTTCCGCCAATTGTTTGCAAATCACAAACAGTCTTGTCGGCCATCAAGGCTTTCAGGATCAATTACTTACGCATAGACTTGTCACACAAGATTCATAAAAACAGTCGGTTTATCACAAACAATTGCGGAGACAAGCATGCAATACACGACGAAATTCGGCTCGCTTGAGCACTATGAAAAGGGTGGCGTCCAGGTCATCAACGACAACCCCAAGAACTATGCGTTTTCAAACTGCTTTGAAATCGCCAACAACTCCAAGCCCTACGAAAAAGTTGTTTTCGGCATCAATCAGATTTATGTGCTCGAAGCCTTGCGCGCTGAAGGCGATTCGCCCTGGTACACCTGCGCCCACGACGAATTCGCGTTATGCATGGACAAAGACGTTGATGTCCACCTGATCAAGCTCGATCCGTCCCAGCACGTACAAGATCCTGAAAAAAATGGTGCTGTCCTGGTTCAGGGCGAACCCAAAGGCCAGAAAATGGGCTGGATCCGCCTTCGTCGTGGTCATCAAGCCATGTTGCCCGCCAATACCGCATACCAGTTCCGCGCCGCCAAACCATCGGTCATCGTGCTGCAAACCTGCATCGGTGACCTCTCGGTTGAAAAATGGGCAGACATCTGCCAGGCCGCTTAACGCATTACGGTAAAGGAGACAACACATGGACACCGCAACCAAATTCGACGCCATCGCCTCAGAGCCCCACCCTGTTTTTGGCTATAAATCCTTCTCGCTGGGCGATTTCAGCTTCGAGCGCGACGAATACTTCGCCCATATCAAATGGACAACCGTGAAGGGCAAACCCATGTCCCACACCATGGACATCGGGAACTTCCTGCGCGCCCTGATGCGCGACGTGGGCTGGGGCTTCTTCTATGGCTGGGTCAACTTCGACAGCGTTTTTGGCACCACCAACCACTACAGTACCGTCGATGTTTTTGCCGGCACTTACAACAAGAATTTCAAAGACGCCAACGCCGACCTGCTGCAGAACTTTCCTTCAGAACAGGTGCGTGTCACGTTCGTCGACATGCTTGAAGACTGGACCAATGAAGGCTTTGACCCCTATGCCGCCCCGCAGGAAACAGGCACGCCTTACGGTCGCAAGAATGGCAGCAACCTGCCTGCCGTACGCCGTGTGCGCCAGCTGGCCGATCGCTGCGTCGGGCTGAAGGGTGACTTGGCCATGCGTACCGACGAAAACGGCTATCCGGTCAACCGCGCCTTTGCCGATGTACCGCAAGATGCCCCCGAGCTGCACCCCGAGCCCGGCTTTGAAGACCAGGTCCATGCGTTCAACCTGTTTGCCTACCTGTCACGCTCGGATGTCATCTGGAACCCGTCCTTCACCTCGGTCGTCAAGCACAGCTACATGTGCCCCACCACCGAAGAGCACATTTTGCCGGTGGTTCACGGTAACGATCGTGTCGAGTGGTTCTTCCAGATGTCAGACGAAATCTCCTGGGAATGCAGCGACAAGACCACGGCTGAACCGCGTGCCCGCGTCATCATGAAGGCCGGTGACATGGCCGCCATGCCAGCCGACTGCCGTCACCAGGGTTTCTCGCCCAAGCGCTCGATGCTGCTGGTCTGGGAAAACGGCTCGCCCCAGGTGGTTTTCGACATTCAGGAAGGTCGCGCTCCGGTCAACCCGGTTTCGTTCTAACCCTGAACCCTGCAATTGCCTCATGCGCCCGCCACCCCGCACGGGATGACGGGTGGTTGCACCCTTCGCCAATGTCCCGGAGACAGGATGAATACCCAGCTATTTATCAATGGCCGCTTTTGCCCCGCCGCTGACGGGGCCACGCTGGCCACCCTTAACCCCCACGACAACAGCGTCATTGCTGACGTCTCGATGGCCGGCCCCGCCGACATTGATGCCGCCGTCAAGGCCGCCCAGGCCGCGTTTCCGAAGTGGTCACGCATGGCCGCCATGGACCGTGGCCGCCTGCTGCTGAAGCTGGCAGACGCCATTGAAGCCAACGCCGATGAGCTGGCACGCCTTGAGTCGCTGGACACCGGGCACCCCTTGCGCGATACGCAGTTTCTTGACGTGCCCCGTACTGCCGTCACCTTCCGCTATTTTGGCGGTATGGCCGACAAACTGGAGGGTAGTGTCATCCCAGTCGAAGAGGGCTTTCTGAACTACATGCTGCGCGAACCCGTGGGCATTGTGGGCCAGGTGGTTCCCTGGAATTTTCCGCTAATGTTCACCAGCTGGAAAATGGCTCCGGCACTGGCTGCCGGCAACTGCGTGGTCATGAAGCCCGCCGAGCTGACCCCGCTTTCAACCCTGCGTATTGCCGAACTGATGGCCGAAGTCGGGTTCCCGGAAGGGGTTGTAAACATCGTTCCAGGTCTGGGCCACGTCGCCGGGCAATATCTGGCCGACCACAACGATATTGCCAAAATTGCCTTTACCGGCTCAACCGAAACCGGCAAACGCATTGTGCGGGCCTCTGCCGAGAACCTGAAAAAAGTGCAGCTGGAACTTGGCGGCAAAGGCGCCAACATTGTGTTTGGCGATGCCAACCTGACTGCCGCCGTCAACGGTGCGGCATTTGCAATTTTCCATAACCAGGGCCAGGCCTGCATTGCCGGTTCACGCCTTATCCTGCACAAGTCCATTGCCGATGAATTCCTTGAAAAATTCATTGCCCTGGCCGCATCAATCAAGCTGGGCAATCCGCTCGACATCACGACCGAAATGGGGCCGGTAACCTCGCTGCACCATCGTGACCGCGTGCTGTCCTACGTGGATATCGCACGGGAACAAGGCGGTGAGGTACTGCTGGGCGGAAAAGTCCCGAACAACCCCGAGCTGGCCAAAGGCTGCTACATTGAACCGACCATTGTGCGTGCCAAGCCTGGCGATCGCGTCAGCCAGGAAGAGGTCTTCGGGCCTTTTGTCTCGGTCACTACCTTTGAAACCGATGAAGAAGCCTTGGCCATTGCCAATGGCACCGAATATGGTCTGGGCGGGGGGCTGTGGACCAACAACCTGCAGCGCGCTCACCAGTTCGCCGGCAAGATGCGCTCGGGCATGGTCTGGATCAATTGCTACAAACGGGTGAATCCAGGCTCGCCTTTCGGCGGCTTTGGAAAATCGGGCTACGGTCGTGAAATGGGCTTTGAAGTGATGCGCGAATACACCCAGGTGAAATCGGTCTGGGTCAATGTCGACGCCAACCTCAAACCGTTCTACCCGCGCTGACCGCGTCTGGCACGGGGCACCATGCCCCGTCCTTTTACTGCAGTTTCATGTTGTACCAATAACAAGCGCCACAGGCGCAGACACCACGGAGGAGTCCCATGAACCGCGTTAACCTGTCCCGCCGCCGCATTCTTCAAGGCATGGGTGCAGCCACTGCACTGACCGTTTTCCCCGCCTTTGCGGCGAACCGCGAAATCCGTATCGGCTACGTTTCCCCGCAAACCGGGCCGCTGGCCGCCTTCGGCGAGGCCGACAAATGGGTCATTGCCAGCCTTGAAAAACAGTTTGCCGAAGGCGTCACCCTTGCCGGCAAGAAAACCCCCATCAAAGTCATTCTTAAAGACAGCCAGTCCTCGCCCAACCGGGCCGGTGAAGTGGCCAACGACCTTATCCTGCAAGATGATGTTGACCTGATGCTGGTGTCATCCACACCCGAAACGGTCAATCCGGTGTCTGATGCCTGCGAACTGAACGAAGTCCCCTGTATTTCAACAGTGGCACCGTGGCAGCCCTGGTTCTTCGGTCGCGGCGGCAATCCCGCCACCGGCTTCAAATGGACATACCATATGTTCTGGGGGCTGGAAGACGTTATTGCCAACTTCCTGAACGGCTGGAATTCCGTTCAGACCAACAAGAAAGTGGGTGGTTTGTTCCCCAATGACGGTGACGGCAACGCCTGGGGCGATCCCGAACTGGGGTTCCCCAAACCTTTGGCGGCGCAGGGCTATTCTCTGCTCGACCCGGGTCGTTTCCAGAACATGAACCAGGACTTTTCGGCCCAGATTGCCGCTTTCAAGCGCGATAACGTCGAAATCATTACCGGGGTGGTCATTCCCCCCGATGCCAAAACCTTCCTGACCCAGGCACGCCAGCAGGGCTTCAACCCCAAAGTCGTAACCTTGGGAAAGGCTTTGCTGTTCCCCGGTGCCATCGAGGCCCTCGGTGACCTGGGTGCCGGCCTGACCACCGAAGTCTGGTGGTCGCCCTGGCACCCGTTCAAGTCTTCACTGACCGGAGCCAATGCCCAGGCCGTTTGCGACGCCTACGAGGCACAAACCCAGCGCCAATGGACTCAACCCATCGGCTTCGCACACGCCCTGTTTGAAGTGGCCGTCAATGCCCTGGGGCGCGCAAAGTCGGCCGACAAGGCCGCCATTCGCGATGCGGTGGCGGCGACCCGGCTCGACACCATCGTGGGGCCAGTCAAATGGGGTGGCGAGGGCCCATTCCGCAACGTGTCAAAAACACCGCTGGTATTCGGGCAATGGAACCCGGGCAAAAAGTACAAGTACGAACTGAGCATCGTCAATAACCAGGCCAACCCGCAAATCCCGGTTAACGGCACAATGAAACTCATCGGCTGATCCCGCCCTGCAACCCTGAACGGGCCGTCGTTACGCGGCGGCCCCGCATCCTCATGACGACGCTGCTTGCACTGACTGATGTACACAAATGCTTCGGGTCGCTGAAGGTTACCGACGGCATCAGCCTGTCGGTCAACCAGGGCGAGGTTCTGGGCATTCTCGGGCCGAATGGCGCGGGGAAAACTACGTTATTCAACCTGATTTCGGGTGACATCCGCCCCGATTCAGGGGTTATCACCTTCAATGGCACCAATATCTCGGCCCTGTCGGCACACAAACGCTGCCGGCTGGGCATTGGCCGCTCGTACCAGGTGCCACAACCGTATTCCGGCCTGACCGTCTTCGAAAACTGCCTGGTGGCGGCAACGCTGGGGGCACGGCTTCCCGAACCGCAGGCCTATGCCCTGTG
>JBAYOZ010000055.1:0-10120 GCA_041677965.1 Pusillimonas sp. | reverse complement strand
GCCATGCAACGTTCAGGCTGGCACGGTAACGCATGTCACCCGTCGAACGTTGCATGGCACGCAGGATTTCCAGGATGTGCGCAGCCCCCAGGGCATCACCCATGCTCAACGGCCCACCCAAGGGGTAACCCAGACCAAGCGACACCGCCAGATCAATGTCTTCAGGCGTTGCGATGGTCTGCTGGGCGATATCGCATGCCACGTTGACAATCGCCGCCACCAGGCGCTGGCCTACGAAACCGGCCGAATCATCAATAACCGATACCGGCGTATCGTCTGACGCGAATACGGCATGAGCGGCATCGCGCCACTGCGGCAAGGTCGCCAGCGAGCACATCACCACCCGGCGCTTGCCCTGTTCAAGACCAAAGAACGTATCCAGCGCAACGGTACGCTCACCATCAAGCTGATGGGCGCTGACCACGCTGGCGCAATCCTCTCCATAAGGCGTAACCACCAGCAAGGCATCCGCAGGCGGCTGTTCGGACGAAATGACATTGACCTTGAGTGTCTTGAGCAAGGCCAAGGCACGCTTATGCCCCACTGAATGGTACGGTGCAACCCAGACATTCAGGTTGGCAGGCAACGCAGGCACAACCGGCGCGTCGGGAACCTGTTTCTGCCCATCGACATAGCGGTAAAAACCTTCACCGGTTTTACGACCCAGCAAGCCACCGGCAAAACGTACCGCCGTAATCGGCGACGGACGAAAACGCGGCTCGTCGTAGAACTGCTGGTAAATCGATTCCATGACCGGATGCGAGACATCGAGCGCTGTCAGATCGAGCAATTCAAACGGCCCCATACGAAAACCCGCTTGCTCGCGCATGATGGCATCAATCTGATAAAACGGAGCAACCGATTCTTGTGCAGCACGCAGGCCTTCGATGTTCAGACCACGACCTGCATGGTTCACAATGAAACCGGGCATGTCTTTGGCGCGCACCGGCTTATGGCCCATTTTGCGGGCCAGGGCCATCAGGGCATCGCCGGTTTCGCGTTCTGAACGCAAACCGTCAATAATTTCGACCACTTTCATCAAGGGTACGGGATTGAAGAAATGGAAACCGGCCACACGCCCGGGCTTGTCACACCCGGCAGCAATCGCGGTGATCGACAGCGACGAGGTGTTCGACGCCAGAATGCAGTCTGCCGACACAATGCCTTCCAGCTGCTTGAATAAATCGCGTTTGACATCCAGACGCTCGATGACGGCTTCAACGACCATGTCAGCGTCGGCCATGTCGGCCAGGTCAGTGCAGGCGTGCACCCGGGCCAACGCAGCAGAGGCGTCATCAGCCGACAACTTGCCCTTGGCCGCCAGTTTGTCCCAGGTTTGCTGCAACGACTCGCGTGCTGCGGTAATCGCCTGGGCATTCAGGTCAAACAACTTGACAGTGATACCGGCCTGAGCAGCGATTTGGGCAATGCCCCGGCCCATGGCACCGGCACCGACGATCCCTACGGTATTGATTTCTTTCATGACACTCCATCTCCTGGCCTGCCGGCAACACGCCGCGACCGCGTAAAGAAAAAACTACGATTTGTTAAGCAACTGTTTAAGCATGCCCAGGCGCTCTTTCGGACTTAGTCCCGCGCCCTGATCTGCCCCGACAAGGGCAGCCGGATCTTGCAAACCCATTTCGGTAATAAACCGGGATGGCTCGCGCACGACATCTTCACGCGCACGCCGCCGCCGTTTGCACCAGCTAAGGTTAAGCGTGCGCCGGGCACGGGTAATACCCACGTACATCAGACGGCGCTCTTCCTGGATACGCTGAGCCAGCACATCGTCGCCGGCCGCAAGGTCATCATCGTCACGACCCAGATGGGGCAAGAGACCTTCTTCCACCCCCACCAAAAAAACATGCGGGTATTCTAAACCCTTGGAGGCATGCAGCGTCGAGAGTTTAACGGCGTCGGGTTCTTCATCATCGCCACGCTCAAGCATCGTCACCAGCGCGATATGCTGCACCAGCTCCACCAGATTCAACTCGTCTTCAACCGCCTTGCGCTTGAGCCAGCCGGTCAGTTCAAGCACGTTCTGCCACCGGCTTTGTGCGGGCCGCTCGTCAAGCGTGTCATACAAATAACGTTCGTACTGAATGGCACCAAGCAGGTCATCCAGCACATCGGGCGCACTGCGTGCGTTATCACCGCTGGCCCGGGCCTGGATGCGCTGAATGAACTCACCAAAGGTCTGCAACGGCTCAAGCTGACGAGCTGAGAGGCGGTCTGTGGAGCCAATCATGAAAATGGCGTCGAACAACGAAAGTTGCTGCGCCGAAGCGAACTCGCCCAGGGCCTGCAAGGTCGCCTGGCCAATGCCGCGACGCGGCGTAGTGACTGCCCGGATGAAGGATGGATCATCCGCATCATTGGCGATCAAGCGCAGATACGCCAGAATATCGCGAACCTCGACTTTGTCGAAAAAGCTTTGCCCGCCCGAAATGGTGTACGGTATACGCAAGTTGCGCAGTGCCTGCTCCAAGATGCGTGCCTGCTGGTTGCTGCGATACAAAATGGCAAAATCACGCCAGTTGGCGCGCCGCTCGATGCGTTCTGACGAAATACGGAACGCTACCGATTCAGCCTCGATTTCTTCCGAATCCATCGCCTTGACCTGGACCGGATCACCCACCCCCAGGTCTGACCACAGTTTCTTTTCGAACAGGTTCGGGTTATGGCTGATAACCTGGTTGGCCGCAGCAAGCACCCGCTGCACAGACCGGTAATTTTGCTCAAGCTTGATCAGCTTCAGGTTCGGGTAATCGGTGGTCAGCTTGGCCAGATTCTGTACCGTAGCCCCCCGCCAGGCATAAATGGCCTGGTCATCATCACCAACCGCCGTGAACATCGCCCGATCGCCGGTCAGCATGCGCACCAGACGATACTGGCACTCATTGGTGTCCTGGTATTCATCAACCAGCAGATACTGAACCCGGGCCTGCCACCGCTGACGCACATCGGCATTATTTTCCAGCAACAGCGCCGGCAACCGGATCAGGTCATCAAAGTCTACCGCCTGGTAGGCCTCAAGCGTTGCGTTATAACTGCGGTAAACCCGCGCAGCCTCACTGTCACTGGGTGTCTGGGCAATTTTGTCGGCATCGTCGGGGCTGACCAGCGCATTTTTCCAGAGCGATATGGTTTGCTGCACCGCTTTCAGGCGCGCCTTGTCGGTCGTGGCCAGCAGCTCCTGAATGATGGACAGGGCATCGGTGGCATCAAAAATGGAAAACTGCGGCTTGAGCCCGACATGAGCGGCTTCCTCGCGCAAGAAACGCACCCCCAGCGAATGGAACGTACTGACCGTCAGCCCGCGCGATACCTTGCGGTCAACCAGGTTCTTGATACGCTCGCTCATTTCCCGGGCCGCCTTGTTGGTGAAGGTCAAGGCCACTACCTGACGCCCCGCGTAACCGCACTCACGCAACAGATAGGCAATTTTCTGGGTAATAACACGCGTTTTTCCACTACCTGCACCCGCCAGCACAAGGCAGGGGCCATTCAGGTACAACACGGCCTCGCGCTGGGCCGGGTTCAGATCAACCGGCAGGGTATGCCCGACAGGCAGGTTCAGCCCCGATATCGACGTCGTCATCAGATCTCCAGAGGATCAACCTCAAGGTGGCATCGTATCCGAAGCTGGCTCGCCAGCGCCAGAACGTCACTGCTCCAGCGCGACAAAAAAGCCTGCAAGGCCGGACGACTGTCACTTTCTACCAGCAACTGGGCGCGTTCGGTGTTCGCGACCCTGACCACACGCAGCGGCACCGGGTCATAGCGCATGACTGACGATGCCGCAGGGTACCCCGCCGGGTCGGCCTCGGGCAAGGCTGCAGCCTGTGTCAGAAACGACAATGCCGTCTGCACCTCACGCGCCTCAGCCGTCAGCAAGGCATGGTAAGCAAACGGCGGCAGGCCCACCGTCTCACGCTCGTCAAGACTGTAACGGGCAAACCCCTGATAATCATGTTTCGACAAGGCCTGATAGACGGGCTGCTCGGGGTAGTCGGTCTGAATGATGACCTCACCGCCCTGGGTGTGGCGACCCGCGCGCCCGGCGACCTGCATCAGTTGGGCAAACAAGCGCTCAGGCGCACGAAAATCCTGGGCAAATAGCATGGTATCGGCATTCAGGACCCCGACCAGCCCCAAACGGGCAAAATCATGCCCCTTGGCCACCATCTGGGTGCCCACCAGAATATCGACTTCACCGGCATGAACCTGTGCGAACAAAGCTTCCGCGCTGCCCTTCAGGCGCGTAGTGTCTGCATCAATACGAGAAATGCGTGCGTGCGGAAACCATTCGGCCAGATGTTCTTCAATACGCTGGGTACCCCTGCCCATGGGCTTGAGATCCTGATCACCGCAATCGGGACAACGTCGGGGGACGGGCGCATGATAGCCACAGTGGTGGCATTGCAAATGATTGTGCGTGCGCCGGCCCTGCATGCGGTGCAAGGTGGTATAGGCCGTACACCGTGGACAGTTGCTGATCCAGCCACACGACGCGCAACTGATCACCGGCGAATACCCCCGCCGATTCAAAAAGACCAGCACCTGCTCTTTACGTTTCAGACGTTCACCGATAGCCTCAAGCAACTGAGGTGAAAACCCCTGATCCATCGCCAGACGCCGTGTATCTACCAGCCGTACCTTGGGCAACTGAACATCACGCGCGCGACGTGTCAACGAAAGCCGGGTGTACTGCCCTTTGTTGGCGTTATGCCAGCTTTCAAGCGACGGCGTTGCCGAACCCAGCACGACAGGTACCCCGGCATCGCGCCCACGCCATACCGCCAGATCGCGAGCTGAATAGCGCAGGCCATCTTGCTGCTTGTACGACGTGTCGTGTTCTTCGTCGACAATAATGAGACCCGGTTCAGGCATTGGCGTCATGATCGACAGGCGCGTACCCAACAGTACACGGGCCTGCCCGCGCAACACCCGTAACCAGGCACGCAGGCGCTGGCCATCGGCCAGACCGCTGTGCAGCACGGCAAGAACATCATCATTAGCCACCTGGGCCAGACGCGCGCGCAAGGTTTGTTCGAACTGAGGCGTCAGATTGATTTCCGGCACCATAAACAATACTTGTTTACCTGCCGCCAGAACCTGTGCAGCGGCAGCCAGATACACCTCGGTTTTACCGCTGCCCGTAACGCCATGCAAAAGAAACGTTTCATGCCCATTCGCGGCCGCTATCGCGTCTACTGCCGCCCGTTGCTCTTCATTCAGAACAGGCGCCACATCGGCCACTGCGACTTCTGATGTGCCCGCCTTGCGACGATCGGCCCGCGCAACTGGCCCCCCGCGCGCACCCTTGCCCGTATACGCTGACACTTTACGCAGCGGAACGGGCAATGCAGGCAGCATGACCTCTCCCAGCGGGCGCTGGTAGTAGCGTGCGGCAAATGCCGTCAAGCGTAACCAGTCTTCAGGCATGGGGGGCAAATCATCCAGCACCTGCTCTACCGGCTTGACCTGCCCTACGGCCAGATCAGGCTGGCTGCGCACCTGCGCCACCATGCCAATCATCTGACGCCGACCAAAAGACACCAGAACACGCTGCCCCACCATCGCCGGAACCGCAGACCAGTAATCAAACACCCCCGGCAGCGGAACATCCAGCGCCACCCCAAGCCAAAAACGCTGCCCTTCGGGCGGCGTGGCTGTTGCTTCAGTCGTCATGGGGTTCACGCCAGCACCTTGATACTTAAAGTAGTTTCTGAGCTGAAGCACGCAAAGCCCGACCGGGAGCGCGATTCAACCCGACGTCAGCCAACCTGTGGATAACTTTGGGGAAAATGACAGGAACAACCTGTTGAAAGTCAACACAGAGAATGCCTGTTTTTTTCAACAGCTGTTTTTTATCCATACAAAAAACAATAAAAACAATTACTTAATACCATACCCCAACGATTGCACCAGCGCTTGCCGGCAATCATGCAATGCAGTACGAACTGTGCACAACTAAAATGAAAAGCCCGTAACGACGGGCTTTCATGACTTGCTATCGTGCAATAAATCAATGGTTTGCGCGACTGTGCGAATGAACCTCATCGACCAGAATACCAACCGCTTCAGGCGGCGTAAACCGCGAAATACCATGACCCAGATTAAACACGTGCCCACCCAACCCTACCGGGCCGAAATCGTCAATAACACGTCGTGCTTCGGCACGAATGGCTGCCTCGGTGCCAAACAAGGCCATCGGGTCAAGGTTGCCCTGCAAGGCGACGCGGTCTTCAACACGCCGGCGCGCCTTGCCCAGATTGACTGTCCAGTCAACGCCCATGGCGTCACAACCACTGTCGGCGATGTCTTCAAGCCACAGGCCACCGCCTTTGGTAAACACAATGACCGGAATACGCTGGCCGTCGTGTTCACGAATCAGGCCCTCAACCACCTTGCGGGTGTAGGCTAGTGAAAACTGCTGGAACAGGCCGTCGGCCAGCACACCGCCCCAACTGTCGAACACCATTACGGCCTGGGCCCCCGCCTGAATTTGCGCATTCAGGTAAGCAATGGTGGCCTGGGTGTTGACCTCGAGGATGCGATGCAACAGATCGGGACGGCTGTAGAGCATGCCCTTGATAAGACGATAGTCGTCAGACCCCTGCCCTTCGACCATGTAACAGGCTACCGTGAAGGGACTACCTGCAAAACCGATAAGTGGTACCTTGCCATCAAGCTCTTTGCGGATCAATGAAACGGCATCAAAGACATACTGAAGGCTGGAAAGGTCGGGCGCCTGTAATGCCGATACATCGGCCTCGGTTCGTAGCGGGCGGGCAAACTGCGGCCCTTCACCAGCGACGAAATCAAGACCCAGACCCATGGCATGCGGAATGGTAAGAATGTCGGAAAAAAGAATGGCCGCATCAAGGTCAAAGCGTTCAAGGGGCTGCAGCGTTACCTCACAGGCATATTGCGGGTTCTGGGCCAGGCCAAGAAAGGAACCTGCACGCGCCCGCGTCTGGTTGTATTCGGGCAGATAACGACCCGCCTGACGCATCAGCCACAAAGGGGTATAGGGTACGGGTTGGCGCAATAACGAACGAATGAAAACGTCATTTTTCAGAGCTGGAAAAGACACGGCAATCCTTGATAGTTAACCGGGGGATTTTACCCCCCGGGCGAAAATTTGGCTTATGTCTCGATGCGATACAGGCTGGCGTCGATCTGATACTTGCGCATCAGGGCCCAAAATGCACGCCGATGTTTTTGTGCAGCCCGTGCAGCCATCGCTATGTTGCCCGAGCAACGCCCCAGCGCAGCGGCAATATAGGCCCGTTCAAAGCGTTCGATTACCTTGCCTTTGGCTGCCCTGAATGACTCTTTACTGGTTGCCGAGCGGGCTGCAGTTGCCACCGCATAGGCATCAAGCTCAAGGCCGGTGCGCTGCAGTATGGTATCGCATATATCCTGTTCGGAAAGGCCAGAGACAACAGGCCCGGCAACCACCCCGGACAATTGCGCATTGCGACCAGATAGCGGGCGCTGGGCTGGTTCGGAGATACGCATGACCGGACGCATGGATGCAGTATCAGCCGGATAAGACGCCGACAGCCCTCGCATCAGTAACTGATTGATTCGGGCTCGGATTTCATCGTAACAAACCGGTGAACGCACAAAGTCAGCCAACCCCAAAGTCATCAGGTCGTTTATCGCTGCAGCCTTGAGATCATGAACGATGGCTACCACCGGTGTACTGGTTGCGCCCTGTGCAGCCGACAAAAGGCGGCGACACCACGACAAACTGCTTACCGTTACCGCGACGATACAGGCGTCAAAGCGACGCAGCGCCATGGCCTGGTCTCGCAGGTAGCTGCCTGTTTCAAACTGCTGATCGGTCAGTTCATGGCCTGCCGCGTGAAGCACCAAACGCCCGTTAAGGTAATCACCAGCAGCCAGTTGTGGCCATAATTGGCGACCTGCCCCGGATAACAGCACCGCACAATCGATTTGTTCTCTCATGGTCCGCTCCTTTGGTTATCGGGCCTGCAAACAACAGACCCGAAACCGATGTTAGACAAGCGCGACAGACGCCGCCATTCGGAGAAAAAACAATTCGGCAACTACTTGTCTGACAAAAAAGACACCCGGCAAACCGGCGAGCCCCGCCAGTGAACAACCTGCACCGCAAGGACAACGATTAACGCTGTCGTCAGGCAATAAAAAACGGCCCGAAGGCCGTTTTTTATTGCTGCAATCGCTTAATGGCGACTGTTACGAGCTTCGCGAAACTTTTGTGCCGCTGCCGCCTGAGCAGCAAGCATGGCCAGTTCAGCCTCTACCACGGCGATATCGGCCTGGTCTTTGGCATTGCGCAACGCGTCTTCAGCTCGCTTGCGTGCTTCAAGCGCTTTGGCTTCATCAAGATCTTCGGCACGAATGGCGGTGTCGGACAACACCGTGACACCCGAGGGCTGGACTTCGATGATGCCACCGGCCACGAAAACATTGGTTTCACCACTACCATCGGCGAGAACAATCTTTACCGTACCCGGACGAATACGCGAGATGAGCGGCGTGTGACCGGGCATGATGCCCAGTTCGCCGGACTCGCCAGGCAGCACAACGAATTTCGCCTCACCGGAGAAAATCGATTCTTCTGCACTAACGACGTCAACATGTAATGTGGCCATACGAACCCCTTGTTACAGTGCTTTGGCTTTCTCGAGTGCTTCGTCGATGGAACCAACCATGTAGAAAGCCTGTTCGGGAACAGCATCACACTCGCCGTCAACAATCATTTTGAAGCCGCGCAGTGTTTCGGACAGCGGAACATATTTGCCGGGCGAGCCGGTAAACACTTCAGCCACGTGGAACGGCTGCGACAGGAAACGCTGGATTTTACGAGCGCGTGCAACTGCCTGCTTGTCTTCTGGAGACAATTCGTCCATACCCAGAATCGCAATAATGTCGCGCAGTTCTTTGTAGCGCTGCAGAGTCTGCTGAACGCCACGGGCAATCTGGTAGTGCTCTTCACCCACAACCTGCGGATCAAGCTGACGGCTGGTTGAGTCGAGGGGATCAACAGCAGGGTAAATACCCAGTGCAGCGATGTCACGCGACAGAACAACCGTTGAGTCAAGGTGCAAGAAGGTGGTTGCAGGCGACGGGTCGGTCAAGTCATCGGCAGGCACGTAAACGGCCTGGATCGAAGTAATTGAACCAGTCTTGGTGGACGTAATGCGCTCTTGGAGCTTGCCCATTTCTTCGGCCAGTGTCGGCTGATAACCCACCGCAGAAGGCATACGACCCAACAACGCCGAAACTTCGGTACCGGCCAGGGTGTAACGGTAGATGTTGTCTACGAAGAACAGGATGTCACGACCTTCGTCACGGAATTTTTCGGCCATGGTCAGACCCGACAACGCAACGCGCAGACGGTTACCGGGAGGCTCGTTCATCTGGCCGAAAACCATCGCTACCTTGGACTCGGACAGGTTATCAAGCTTGATAACGCCGGCTTCTGCCATTTCGTGGTAGAAGTCATTACCTTCACGAGTACGCTCGCCCACACCGGCAAACACCGACAGACCACTGTGTGCCTTGGCGATGTTGTTGATGAGTTCGAGCATGTTCACAGTTTTACCTACACCTGCACCGCCGAACAGACCGACCTTGCCGCCTTTGGCGAACGGGCAAACCAGGTCAATAACCTTGATGCCGGTTTCAAGCAGCTCTACTGAAGGCGAAAGCTCGTCGAACTTGGGTGCGTCCTGGTGAATTGCGCGGGTTTCTTCGGAAAGAATGGGACCACGCTCGTCGATGGGGCGACCCAGAACGTCCATGATGCGACCCAGCGTACCCTGACCAACAGGTACCGAAATGGGGGCGCCGGAATTGGCTACAGCCATGCCGCGGCGCAAGCCGTCGGATGAGCCCATGGCGATGGTGCGTACAACACCGTCGCCCAGCTGCTGCTGAACTTCAAACGTCAGACCCGCTTCAGCGAACTTGGAGCTGTCGTCTGCGAGTTTGAGCGCGTCGTAAATTTTTGGAATGCTGTCGCGGGGGAACTGAATATCCACCACGGCGCCGATGCACTGAACGATGGTACCGTTGCTCATGTTTAGTCCTTGCTAAATATCTTTGACGGGAT
>JBAYOZ010000054.1:0-10228 GCA_041677965.1 Pusillimonas sp. | reverse complement strand
TCCCAGTCTGTGGTGTAGGGGTTGCCCGGCCCGCCTTCGTAAGCGACCGGGCCATCGTGATAGCGCTGGCTCAGTTTCCAGATGTTGGTCTGGGTGCTGGCGTCGTTGCGGGTGCCGTCAAAGGCAAACAGCAGCAGGCCGGTGGGGTCGATGAAACGGCGGGGTTGCTGGCTGGCGTAGCCCAGGCTTTGGTTGCCAGGTATGGGCCCCAGCGGGTCGGGCTCAAGGAACTGGCCCCGCCCGGGGTCGTAGGTGCGCAGCAGGTTGTCGTGCCAGCCGGTGGCCGGGTCATGGTACTGACCGGGGCTGCGCAGGTTGAAGGTGATGCCGCGGGTCTGGGCCTGCCCCCAGGGGGAATAACGGGCGGTCCAGACGGTGTGGCCGTGGGTATCGGTGATTTCGTGCGGCGTGCCGGTCAGGTCGGCGTGTACGAAATGCAGTGTGCCGCCAGGGGCTGTTTCGTTGCCGTACTCGATGAGGCCTACAGGCACATGGTGGGCATACAGGTAACGGCGTGAAACCTGACCTTGGCGCGTGCCGGGCCCGGCCGGCACGACCGATTCGGCAACCAGGCGACGGTCCAGATACCAGTAGTGTGTCTGTTCGCCGCCCGTCTGGCGCCAGATGCGATGGCCAAAGGCGTTATGACGGTACCGGGCCAGCAGCGTATCGCCGGCCCGGACAGCTTTCAGGCGCCGGTCGGTGCCGTAGTCCAGGCGTCGTTCATTGACCTGCTGTGGCAGGCCTGACACCGTCCGTGTGATGCCGGCGGCGTGCGGGGTCAGGGCCGCGCCGTCGTGATCGTGGGCGTACCAATGGGCGTATGTCGCCTGGCCGGGGCTGTGGGTGATTGCCCCGATCAGTTGGCCTTGCCGGTTATGGCGGTAGTCACGGTGCCAAAAACCGGCCTCTGGCTCAAAGTGCTGCTCGGCAGCAACGCGGCCGCTGGCATCGAACTGGTAGCGTTGGGCGTGCGCCGTGGTCGTGGTGGCCACCGGGCGGTCATGCCCGCGCGCGCCCGTATGGTGCGCCCGTGTGGCTTCGGGGGTGGCCTTGTCAAGGACCAGCCACAGATCGCGGCCACGCGCGATGGTGGTCAGCTGCAGCCCGTTGCCATACCGGTAGCCGGCCTGCCCCGGCCTGCTGTCGATAACCGTATGGCGTTGCCCGGCAGCGTTTTCCCAGACCAGCTCCAGCATCTGGTGGCGGTGCCCCCAGGTGTAATGCAGTGCACCGCCTTCGGCCAGGGTGTGGCGTATCAGGCGGTGCTGGTTGTCGTAGGTAAAGGTTTCGGTGAACGGTGGCAGTGCTGTGCGCAGGCGTGTGGCGACAACCGTGCCAGACAGGGGCACCTCGCCATGGGCTGGCGGGTCCGGGTGGGGCCGGATCAGGGTGCGCCGGATCATTCTTCCATGTGCGTCGTAGTCGCGGTGTTCGGTTTCGGACGGGTGTTGCACGCTGACCAGCAGGTTGCCGCGCCAGCGCAATCGGGTGTTGATGTCGCCCTGGCGAAGGTGTACCGGCCGGCCAGCGTCGTCGTAGCCATAGTGCCAGACCAGCCCGTCGGCGAACCGGCGCTGTTCAATCAGCCCGCGCGGGTTGAAGGTTGCGTGTTCGCGACCGGTCAGGCGCGAGAACCAGGCATGACGTTGCCCCAGGGGGTTGTAGTCAAGCTGCAGCCCGGCCCAGCCGGTGTGGGCCAGATGCAGTCGCTGCAACCGCCCGTGCGGGTCGCGGCCAAGGCGTGTGCCGTTGACGGACTCAAGACGCCCGGATGTATCGTAGGTAGCCCGTGTGCCCGGTGCCGGACAGCCCGGGCAGGCGGCACCGGTGACCGAGGTTACCCGTGTGCCGGCGGGGTAATGTGCCATGACAATGTCGGTGATGGCGCCATCAGAGCGCTGCAGGCGTGTGCGTGAAGATGCCGTCGGGCGTGCCGGGGCCGGCGGCGTCGTGGCCGGTGTCTGCATGCTGGCGAGGGTTGTGTCTGCTGTTTGACCTGTGCCTGCTTCGGGCAGGCCATAACGCACCTGATAGGCGGCAGCCCCGTGCCCAAACGCCACGACCTGGTTGGCCGCGTTATATGCCCATTGCCCCTGGCGCCAGCGTGTTCCACCCGGTGGTGCGCCAATGTTTTCTATGCCGGTCAGGGCATAGGCGTTGCCGCCCTGACGTGCGGGTTCATACAGGTAGCGGCGTTGCGACCCGTCGGGGCGCTGCATGCCGGCCAGGCGTTGGTGACCATCGGCGGCGGCTTCATAGCGGTAGGTAAAGCGCCCTGCCGGGCTGTCAATGTGTTCAAGGTAGGCGCGGCCCGACTGTAGTGTGTAACTGAACACCAGTGTGGCAGGGCCGGGCCTTGGGGGGCGTTCGGGGTTTGCACGGGGGGCGCTGCCGTTGCGGTGCGGCCGCTGCCGATAATCGGCAGCATGGGCGACGACCGCTTTGATGCTGCCGTGCAATGGCCCGGCAGTGGCGTGTCGTTCAATGGCCAGGGCATGGCCTGCCGGCCCCCTGACGCCAACCAGCCAGCCCTGGTGATTGAAGTCGAGTTGCTGGCGGTTGCCGCGCAGCCAGCGCCAGCCGCCGCCAGCGCGTGCATGCAGCTGCCCGTTGGCCGATGCGGCATGAAGGCCGGGGCCGATGACCCGAAACGTAACGATACTGCCGTCGGCCTGTTCAATAACGGTGTGCGGCCCGCGTTGGCGAACGCGCATGTCAAAGTCGCTGTGCCAGCCCTGGCCCATGAACGAGTCTCGCCTGTTTTGGGCGCTGTAATGGCGTGTGATGGCCAGCAAGGGCCAGCTGGCCGAGGGCAGCAGGTCGGTTTCATACTGGTATTTGTTGCCCGTGGCCAGGTGTACCGGGTTGCCTGCACCCAGGTTGATCTGCGGTTCGGGGCTGTTTTGGTTTAGACTAGCGGGCGTTCGACATGGCGCTGCAGCATTGGGGGCCATGCAGGTTGAGTTTGCCCTGCTGTAGGGGCTGCCTGCCCATAACAGGGCCAGACCTGCAAGCAGAACCGAACAAAGTTTCAGGCCCCTGCCGTTCAGATGCATCAAGGGCCGCGCTGGCCCGCCAGGGGTTGGCCTGGCCGAAAAGGCTGGCGAAGCGGTGAATGGCAGTTGCATTGGTGGGCTCTCCCAGGGCAGACATGGCCATTTTGCGGCTTGGCAACCGGGGTAGCCTGGAGTAGTGTACGAATATAGCCACCAGGAGAAATACGATGTTAGTAGTTTTTCGCGCCAAACCGGCTGCTGAAATCTTGATGTTTGCGCAGCATGCGCGCGACGTGCTTGATGCAGCAGGCCGTCATTACCCGGCCTTGCCCGAACGCGGTGTTATTACCGCCGACCAGATTGATGATCTTATCGCCGGCATCGAGCGTGCCATGGCCGCCGACACGGTTTCGCCTTTCCATGACCTGGATAACCAGGAAGACGAGGAAAACGATATCAAAGAGCACCCGGTATCGCGCCCGGTTACGTTCCGCCAGCGTGCATTCCCGTTGCTGGCCATGCTTAAAACCTGCCGCGAGCACAAGGCCGACATCATCTGGGAACCTGCTCCGATCTGGTAATTGTGGTCATTGCCAATAAAAAAACCGCCTGACATTGTGTGCCAGGCGGTTTTTTATTGGGCAAGCCCGTTGTGCGGGCAAAAACCGTGATGTTGCGAAGCGCCTGCCCCGTGCCGGATCGGCGGCGATGGGCAGGCGGTTTGCCCGATAAAAATCAGGCAGCGGCCTTTGCCGCATGCTCGAGGTTGGCGGCGTGGCGGTTGACCGCGCTAAGGATGGCCAGGAACGATGCCGTGACGATGTCAACATGGACACCCACACCGAAGCCGGGGCCGGAATCACCGACACGTACCTCAACGTACGACGCCGCACGGGTATCGGTACCGATACCAATGGCGTGCTCGTGGTAGTCAAGCACACTGACGTCCATGCCCAAGGCGTTGACGAAGGCTGAAATTGCGCCATCGCCCTGCCCCTTCAGGTGACAGATCTTGCCCTTGTGTTCGAGTTCGACCTCGATTTCGAAATGGTGGCCTGATGCGGCCTTGGGGTCACCGCTGATGCGGTGGCGGACCAGTTTCCAGGGGCGCTCAAGGTCAAGGTATTCAGAGCGGAACAAGTCATAGACATCGCCCGCGGTAACTTCACGGCCGGTTTCGTCGGTGACGCGCTGGATGGCGCGGCTGAACTCGATTTGCAGGCGGCGCGGCAAGACCAGGCCGTGTTCCTGTTCAAGCAGGTACGAGACACCACCCTTGCCCGACTGGCTGTTGACGCGGATGACCGCATCGTAGTTGCGGCCCACATCGGCCGGGTCAATCGGCAAATATGGCACTTCCCACAGGGCATCGGGTTGTTGCTGCGCAAACCCCTTCTTGATGGCGTCCTGGTGCGAGCCCGAGAAGGCCGTGAACACCAGGTCACCGGCGTAGGGGTGGCGCGGGTGTACCGGCAACTGGTTGCAGTATTCAACGCAGCGGCGCACTTCGTCGATGTCAGAGAAATCAAGCCCGGGGTGGATACCCTGGGTATACAAATTGAGTGCCAATGTGACCAGACACACGTTGCCGGTGCGCTCGCCGTTACCGAACAGACAGCCTTCAACCCGGTCGGCACCCGCCATCAGCGACAACTCGGCGGCGGCAACAGCGGTGCCCCGGTCGTTGTGCGGGTGAACGCTAAGCACAATGCTTTCGCGGTTCTTCAGGCGCTTGCTGATCCATTCGATCTGGTCGGCGTACAGGTTGGGCGTGGTGGCCTCGATGGTGGCCGGACAGTTCAGAATGATTTTTGATTCGGGTGTGGGCCCCCAGGCGTCAACCACAGCATCACACACCTCCAGCGCGAATTCGGGCTCGGTGGTGCTGAAGACTTCGGGCGAATATTCATAGCGCCACGAGGTTTCAGGGTGCTGGCCGGTGTAGTGTTTGACCAGACGGGTACCCTGCACGGCCAGTGCGCGCACTTCGTCTTTGGTCATGTTGAAGACAATCTTGCGGAACGACGGCGCGCAGGCGTTGTACAAGTGGATGATGGCGTGTTTTGCGCCAGCGGCCGCCTCAACGGTTCGGGCAATAAGGTCTTCGCGCGCCTGTGTCAGCACAATGATGGTGACGTCGTCAGGAATGCGTTTTTCATCGACCAGGGTGCGAACAAAATCAAAATCGGTCTGCGAGGCCGATGGAAAACCGACTTCGATTTCTTTAAGGCCAATTTTGATCAATTGCTCGAAAAAGCGCAGCTTGCGTTCCACGCTCATGGGTTCGATCAGCGACTGGTTGCCATCGCGCAGGTCGGTGCTCATCCAGATCGGGGGCGCCGTGATGGTTTTGCCGGGCCAGGTTCGTTCAGAGAAGTCGCGTGCGAATGGCACAAACGGACGATATTTGTCGGATGGGTTCGAAAGCATAGGGCACCTGTTTTACTGGATTTTTAACGCGGGTTACCTGGAACCGTAATTGGGCTCACATCAGCGGGGCTGGAATGGACAGATAACAGAAAACGGACGGATGGCGTGGCCGAACGGCTGCCGGACTGCCACATGACGCTAGGCCCGGCAACCGATCGGTAGTAGCAGGGATAGCGTGAAGAAAGGGAGCGCACCGAAGGAACCCGCAACCGAACCGGCAAGCGGCTTGCCAGAGGTATAAGAAGGGGTAAAAGGCACGGTATTCATACCCTATAGTCAACCATACGTAGCAAGATTTTGCAAGCCTTGTTGTGGCTGTCAGGGCGTTGGCGTGCCCTTTGCAACCAGGGCGGCTATGGCTTCAACACGGCCTGATGCGCTTGGGCCAGCTGGATTTTGGCGGCACGGCCACTGCGCAGTTCGCGCGCCGTTTGTTGTAAATCGCCAACAGTTATCGGGTGGCGGGTGTCATCCCAGACCCAGCGCAATACGGTTTTGGCCGGTTCGGACAATTGGGCGGCAAGCCCCGAGATGACCTCGGCGCTGACCATGCGGGCATTGACCCGACGCCGGCTGCCCCGCACGAAGCTAACCAGAAAATAGGCAATAATAAGCGTACACAGTGCCGCCAGTGCCCACCAGAAAAACGGGTTGTAGCGCTTGAGCATGTCGGTTGCCGAACCACCCAGGGCTTGCAGCCCCGAGTAGTCGATGCCGTGGCCAAATGCGACAAGGCGCAGTACCAGCCAGTACCACACAAGGGCCACGACAACCGTAACAACGGTGCAGACGACCTTGTGGGTGGCGGTCAGTTTAAGCAAGGCATTACGCAACGCCGCGTGGTCCCGGGCGGTGGGTTGGTTGGCAGGATCAGTTTTCATCGGGCTATTTTATTACCTATGCAATCGCGACAATCGTTGGCACTGCGGCAACACCAGAACCTGGCCCTGACGCCGCAGCTTCAGCAGTCTATCCGGTTTTTGCAGTTGTCAGCCCAGGACCTTGAACAAGAGGTCGCTCAGGCGCTGGCCGACAACCCTATGCTCGAGCGCGAGGGCGAATATGACACCGATGTCCCTGATGCGCAAGCCCTTCCGGCCGACGAGTATGTTCAGGAGTCCGGTCTGTCGGCCGGGGTGACAACGGGTGCGGGTCACCACCAGGCCGACGATGACAGCGGGCCCGATATCGGTCAGGCGGTATCGTTGCACGATCATCTGCTGCAGCAACTGCACCTGACCCGGGCGTCCGAGCGAGACCAGGTGCTGGTTGCCGTGCTTATCGAGGCGCTGGATGACAATGGTTTCTTGCCGGTGTCTTTGGCTGAAGTGCTTGAGTTTTTGCCCGCGGCGCTGGGCCGCAGTCCCGGCGAGCCGGGCAGTGCGGCAGACGAGGTTGATGAAGATGAGTTGCTGGCGGCCTTGCGGTTGCTGCAATCATTTGACCCGCCCGGCGTGGGCGCACGTTCAACCCGTGAATGTCTGGCGTTGCAGTTGCGCCAGCGCCAGGCTGGCACCCGGGGGTTGGTCTCGCACGAGGTTTTCGATTGCGCCATCGGGCTGGTCACGCAGCATCTGGAAGTTCTGGCCCACGCCAGCCCGGAGCGTTTGCGTGCGGCTTCGGGGTATCCGGACGATGTCGTGCGCCAGGCCCATCAGCTGATTTTGTCGCTTGATCCGAAGCCGGGTCGGGCCTGGTCCAGCAGTGTGGCTGACTATGTGGTGCCCGAGCTGGTTGTGGTCAAAAGCCGCCAGGGCTGGGAGGCCCGTCTGAATGGCGCGATTGTTCCCAGGGTGCGCGTCAACCCCGTCTATGAACAATGGTTGCGCGAAGACCGTAGCGGTGCCGACAAGTCGCCCATACAGGCCCAGTTGCAGCAGGCCCATGGCCTGGTCAAAAGCGTCGCGCAGCGGTTTGAAACCGTATTGCGTGTGGGGCAGTGCATCGTGACACACCAGCAAGGCTTCTTTGACAAGGGCGTACAGGCCATGCGTCCGCTGGTGCTTCGTGACATCGCCCAAGATCTTGAACTGCACGAATCCACCGTGTCACGGGCGACCCGGCAGAAGTACATGCAGACCCCGTGGGGGGTCTTTGAACTTAAATACTTCTTAGGCACCGCGCTGGGGGGTGAAGGTCTGGCTCCCGCCAGTTCAGCCACCGCCGTGCGAGCCATGATTCGCGCCATGATCCAGGCCGAATCTCCACAAAAACCGTTATCTGACAGCAAGATCGTGGAGGCGCTGGAAAAGAAAGGGGTTGAAATTGCCCGTCGTACCGTAGCCAAATACCGTGAGGCCGAAGGCATTGAGGCCGCGTCGGTGCGCAAGGCGCGTGCCGCATTGCGTTAATAACGCCACGACCTTGCATCGAGGGGTTGTCAATCGTCTGGATCTGCTTTAGCATACAAGCACGAAACTAGATGATAACTATTCTCATGTTCATTTGTATCTGTAACGCAATCACTGAAAAGCAGGTCAAGGCCGCAGTAGCTGCCGGGGCGCATACCCTGCGCCAGCTTCAGGCCGAACTGGGGGTGGCCTCGTGCTGCGGGTGTTGTGCAGAAACGGCCACCGACTATTTGCCCGGTGGGCGCTATGCCGCTCATCAGACCGTGCACGTGCTGGACGATCAGGTCGCCCCCGCAGCCAATGATGGTGCGCTGCCCGCCCGCTTCACCGAGGTCATTGCCCGTCGCGCCTGAGGCTCGAACGTCTTGCGCGCCGAGGCGGTGTACCCCTTGGGGTTTTTGTGTCCTGGAATTTTGTAGCCTGGGAACCATCATTTTCCCGGATGCAAGCGGGTGTTGCCGGTAATGAAAATATGGCGTTGTCGTGGTAGCCTAACCCGGTGTTGTAACCAGGAGAGCACATCATGAAAGGCGACGCCACCGTCATCCAGTTTCTTAACAAGCAGCTCAAGAACGAGCTGACAGCCATCAACCAATATTTTCTGCATGCCCGCATGCTGAACCACTGGGGGTTCGACAAGCTGGGCAAGCACGAGTACGACGAATCTATCGGCGAAATGAAACACGCCGACCGTCTGATCGAGCGCATTTTCATGCTCGATGGCCTGCCCAACCTGCAAGATCTGCACAAGCTGCTGATTGGTGAAGATGTGCCTGAAGTGCTGGCCTGCGACCTCAAGCTTGAGACCGGCGCACAAACCACGGTCAAAGAGGCCATTGCCTATTGCGAGTCAGTGCGCGATTACGTGTCGCGTGACCTGTTCCAGGACATTCTCGACGATACCGAAGAGCACATTGACTGGCTGGAAACCCAGATCGAACTGATCGACAAGGTGGGTTTGCAGAACTACCTGCAGTTGCAGGTCGGTGGTCACGACTAAGGTGTCCCGGCGCCCTGCCTAAAACGATTTGGCCGGGCATTCGGCGACGTAGCCCCAGGCGCTGTTGGGCGTGCAATATTTGTTGCGCGCCGCCCAGGCGCAGCTGGGGCGGTCAAAGAAGCTTTGCGCGTTACAGGCTTGCAGTTCATCGCGCAGCTGGTTAAGCCAGCCGGTATTGGCAACGGCGGGTGGCGCGGGGGTTGATGCGGGCCCTGGGCCCGACTCAGCCGAAAAATCAGGAATTTCCACCGGCTGGATGGGCATGTTGCCATCGCGGTTACCCCGCTTTTCCATCGAGGAAATAAGGTCGCCGACATCGGCAATGCCCATCAGTTTGCCGCTTTCAAGGGCAGCGATCTGTTCGGCTTCGGCCATGCTGATGCGGGTGGTGGCAAGGGAAATGAGGTTGTTGGCAAACAGCTCGTTCAGGGTTTCGGGGGTGATTTCCCAGGCAACCGGCTCGGGGGGTTGGGGTATGTCCAGCCGGCCGTCAACCAGGGGCTGCGGTGGCTGCGCCGAAAACGGCTTGCCATCGGCGCCCAGGACCTCAAGGGGTGCAATTTCGGGCCGCCCTGGGGCGGCCGATGCCAGTGGCCCATTGGCGACCAGCCATTCGCCCAATTGCAGGCCGCCCCAGGCAGAGGCCGCCATGAACAGGGCAAGTATGGCAAAAAGAAAACGCCAGGACATCGATAACCTTAAGTGCTGAAAATTATCCGCAGTATAAAACGTTCTGGTGTGACCACTCGTGACCACATCATGGAAAGCGTAAATGTGGTGTTTATGTGCTGAATACCTGGCCGCCGTGCTCGCGCATGGCGTGGAATTCAACATCGGGGTAAAGCTCTTGCACCACCCGTAATTGCGCCTGCGACGAGGCCAGGAAGGCCGGCGCCTCGACCACATCGTAGGCAATGTTTGAGGCATTGTTGTCGATGAATTTCTGTAGCATTTTCGGGTCTTTGGCCGTGATCCAGCGCGCCAGGTTGTAACGGGACGACATCATGCGGGCATCGACGCCGTATTCCGTTTTGAGCCGGTGTGCCACCACTTCAAACTGCAGTTGCCCGACGGCCCCCAGCAGCAGCGCGCCACCGGGCGCAATCGGGCGAAACACCTGAATGGCACCCTCTTCGCCCAGCTGGGTCAGACCCGTGCGCAATTGCTTGGTGCGCAAAGGATCTTTGACCTCGACCGCCTGGAACAGTTCCGGTGCAAAGAACGGCAGCCCGGTGAATTGCAGGTTTTCGCCTTCGGTCAGGACGTCGCCCAGGTGCAGTACGCCGTGGTTGGGGATGCCGATGACGTCGCCAGCATAGGCCTGTTCGACCAGTTCGCGTCGCTGTGACAAAAATGACACCACGTTGTTGGGGCGGATTTCTTTGCCGGTACGTGACACTTTTAGTCGCATGCCCCGGTTGAACTCGCCCGAGCTGACCCGCACGAAC
>JBAYOZ010000053.1:0-10515 GCA_041677965.1 Pusillimonas sp. | reverse complement strand
CGCACCATTCTGGGCATTGATGACAATCAGGCGCCCATTGGGCAGACCGGAGATGACCACCCCGTCGATAATCTGCATTTGCATGCTGGTTTTAAGCGCCAGCGCCGGACCAGGCCGTTGCACCGACCAGATCCGCTCGCCGGTCTGGGCATCAAAGGCCTGAATGCGGTAGTCGCTGCTGCGCACAACGACAACGCCTTCACCCACCACCGGCGGGACAAACACCTCGCTGGAGGCCTGGGATCGCCATTTCTCGTTACCTTGATCGTCGAAGGCGACAACTGTGCCATCCGGGCCGGCAACCGCTGTGGTCATGCCGTCAGAACCCGCACCGGCAGAAAGTGCCGTACCCGCACTAGCCCGCCACAGCGTGCCCCCCCCCGACAGACTGGTTTTGATTACACCGCCATTCGGTGCCGCGGCATAAACAGAATCGCCCACCACGACAGGCGCAAACCCCGGCCCCTGGCCACTGCCAATATTGACGGACCACAAGGTGCTGGCAGACACCCCGGCAGGATAATCGGCAAGAGGCACCGGCTCAAAACGAGGATCTTTGGGCGTGAACCAGGAACAACCTGCCAGGACAGACACGCCAAGCGCAGCAACAGCCAGTTTCAGGCGACGGGACACAAATTTGCTCATGGATCAGACTCCGAGGGCGTCAATTTTGAGTTGGATGATCTGGGTGATCGGGTCTGTACCCAGGGATTCAATGGCTTTTTCCCATTCAGCCCGGGCTTCAGACTTCTTGCCCTGCGCTGCCAGGATATCGCCACGGCGATCTGCATACAGTGCGGCGAAAGACTCGGGTGCGTCGGCAACAAGCTTGAAGGCATCATCAGTTGCCCCTTGCTCGAGCAGCACACCAGCCAGGCGCAAGCGCGCCAGCGGGATCAGCGCCTTGTCATTGCTTTTATCAATGACCCACTGCAATTGGGCACGAGCCCCATCGTAATCTTTTTCACGCGCAAGAACCTGGGCAGCCACCAGGGCCCCGCGCGAGGCGTATCCGGATGAGGCGAAATCATCGCGCAAGGTCTGGCTGGCGGCCTTGATACGCCCCAGGGCATTGTCGTCAGGCTGGGTTGCGGCCGCTTCAAGGGCTTCGAAGTAACCCATGGCCTGCGTGGCCTGATTGCCCTGATACCACTGCCACCCGCGCCAACCCGCAAATGACAGCGCAACAACCGCCAGAACGGTGACGATCAATGTGCCGTAGCGGTCCCACCACTGCCGGATCGCGTCCAGCTTCTCTTGTTCTTCAAGATCGTATGCCATGCTTTTTTATACCTTTTGTTTCAGTGCATCTGCCAAACGGCTCATGGGAACCGTTTCTTGCTGGGCGCCTTCTGTGGCCAGACCAGCGCGCAGCCATTTTATGCTGACCACGCCATCGCGCAACTCGTCTTCGCCCACAATGACCGCAACTTGCGCACCGCTGGCATCGGCGCGCTTGAACTGCGACTTGAAGCCGGTAGAGCCCGCATGCACAATAACGTGCAAACCGGCATCGCGCAGTTGCTCGGCCAGTGTGGCACAGGTGCGCTGCGCAGCGTCAGACTGGTGAATCATGTAGACCTGGCACTCGGCAGCAGGCGGCTGCGGCTGACACTGGCCCCAAAGGTCAAGCAAACGCTCCATACCGATGGCAAACCCGACAGCCGGTGCAGCTTTACCGCCCAACAGTTCGATCAGACCATCGTAACGACCACCACCGCACACCGTACCCTGGGCACCCAACTGGTCGGTAACCCATTCAAATACCGTTGAATTGTAGTAATCAAGGCCGCGCACCAGCCGCGGATTCAAGGTGTAGCCAATGCCGGCGTCGGCAAGACGCTGGCAAACACCATCGAAATGCGCGCGAGACGCTTCACCCAGAAAATCAAACAGGCTGGGTGCTGCGTTTGCCATGTCTTGCATGGCAGGGTTTTTGGTGTCCAGCACCCGCAACGGGTTGGTGTGCATGCGCCGGCGGGCTTCGTCATCCAGCACATCAAGATTGGCCTCGAGGTGACGCACCAGAGCCTCGCGATGCGCCGCACGCTCGGACGGCTGGCCCAGCGAATTGAGTTCGAGCCGGACATTGTGCAAACCCAGCGTTTTCCACAACCGTGCCAGCATGATGATCAGTTCGGCATCAATATCGGGGCCGGCAAAACCGAGGGCTTCTACGTCGATCTGGTGAAACTGGCGGTAGCGGCCACGCTGCGGTTTTTCATGACGGAATACCGGGCCCATGGAATACACACGCTGCGGCCGGTCGTACAGCAGATTGTGTTCGATGGAGGCACGCACCAAACCTGCAGTAAATTCAGGGCGCAAGGTCAGGTGCTCGTCGTTCAGCGCATCGGTGAACGAGTACATTTCTTTTTCGACAATATCGGTAACCTCGCCAATACCCCGGGTGAACAAACGTGTGTGTTCCAGAACTGGCGCCCGCATATTGCGGTAACCGTAGGCGGCAAGCCACTGACGGACGATTTCTTCAAGACCTTCCCATTGCGCGCTGGCATCGGGTAAAACATCTTTCATGCCCGTGATGGCATGGACTTTTTTGAACGACTGCGACATAAAAACTCTTTGATTGCGAAACAGGTCAGGCACGGGTGCCCGCAACCCCGTATCTTTCGTGAACATAACGTTCGACAATGGCCTGGAATTCGCTGGCGATGGTATCACCCTTAAGGGTAACCGTACGGCGCCCATCGACATACACCGGCGCCGAAGGCACTTCCCCGGTTCCCGGCAAGCTGATGCCGATGTCGGCATGCTGGCTTTCACCGGGCCCGTTCACAACGCAGCCCATAACCGCCACGTTCATGGATTCCACGCCCGGATAACGGGTTTTCCAGACCGGCATTTGCTGGCGCAGATACTGCTGAATGCTGTCAGCCAGTTCCTGGAATACGGTACTGCTGGTACGGCCGCAGCCCGGGCAGGCGACGACCATGGGGGTAAATGCCCGCAAGCCCATGGTTTGCAGAATTTCCTGCGCCACAACCACTTCGCGGGTTCGATCACCGCCAGGCTCGGGCGTTAGTGAAATACGAATGGTGTCACCGATGCCCTGTTGCAGCAGCACGGCCAACGCCGCCGTTGAGGCAACAATGCCCTTGCTGCCCATGCCGGCTTCGGTCAGGCCCAGATGCAGGGGGTAGTTACAGCGTGCGGCCAGATCCTGGTATACCGTAATAAGGTCTTGCACATGACTTACCTTGCACGACAGCACAATAGCGTCTTGCGCCAGGCCAAGGGATTCGGCACGCTGCGCATTGGTAATAGCAGAAACCACCAAGGCCTCACGCATGACCGCCTGGGCCGGCCAGGGCTGGGCCCGACGGCTGTTTTCGTCCATCATGCGGGCCATCAGCTGGCTGTCAAGGCTGCCCCAGTTCACACCAATACGTACCGGTTTTTGATGGCGACAGGCCACGTCAATCATTTGGGCAAAGTTGTCGTCGCGCTTGTTGCCGGCACCCATATTGCCCGGGTTGATACGATACTTGGACAATGCCTGCGCGCACTCGGGGAATTGCGTCAGCAATTTATGGCCGTTGTAGTGAAAGTCACCAACCAGTGGCGTGGCTACACCCATGCGGTCAAGCTGTTCGCGAATGGCAGGCACCTGGGCCGCCGCTTCCGGGGTATTGACGGTAATACGCACGACCTCGGAGCCCGCCATGGCCAGTTCCTTGACCTGTATGGCAGTTGCGATGGCATCGGCCGTATCGGTATTGGTCATGGACTGAACCATGACAGGCGCCCCGCCGCCGACCTTGACGACATGATCGCCCCAGGCCAGCGAGACCTGACGGGTGTGACGACGTTCAGCAGGACCAACTGCCAAAGGCCCGCCACTGGAACTGGCGGACTGAGAATCAAATTGCTTCATCGTTGCAGGCTATGCGGAATAAAAAATTACGGATTGGCTGACGGACGCAGCCAATCAAAGACCATCCAGGATTCGGGCAACCAGCCACGGTCGATGGCATAAAACCCGGCGGCTACGACAACCAGCAAAATCACCAGAAACCAGCCCCAGGAGAAACTGCCGCCCTCGGCATGTACCGGCAAATCGGCTGGTGTGAATTCGGTACCCCCATTGACTGGGGAAATACCGATTTTCGGGGTCGCCACTTCACCGGTTTGGTTGGCCAGCATCACCAGAACGGCATCAACGTCGGCTTCGAGAAAGCGGGCGTAATTCTTGATAAGGCCGCGTAAAGGCAAACCAGAAGGCAAATCAGCCCACTGTTCATTTTCAAGAGCCTGTAACTGACGGCTGGAGTACTTCAGGCGGGCCGAGGCGTCGGCCAGGGTAACGTGTCGGGCCAGGCGTAACGCCTTCAGTGTCGCGCCGACACCATCGCGCAAATTGACGACAGACGCATCGTCGGCCTGTGGTTTGAGCAAAGGCTGGGTCATGCATGCTCCTGTTTGATCGGGATAGTGGCACGATGGGGTAACCGCTCGTCGATACGGGTTCGGTCGTTGACCTCGCCGGCCAACTGGCCACAAGCCGCCGCGATATCGTCGCCACGTGTTTTACGTACGGTCGTAACAATACCAGCGTCAGTGAGAATTTGTGAAAAAAGTCTGACCCGTGCCGCCGAAGAACGACGCAGCCCCGACTGAGGAAACGGGTTGAACGGAATAAGGTTGTATTTGCAACGAACCTGACGCGCAATTTGAATAAGTTCGCGGGCGTGCTGGTCGGTGTCGTTGACCCCGTCAAGCATGATGTATTCGAACGTGATGAAATCGCGCGGCGCATGCTGCAGGTAACGGTTGCAGGCGTCGAGCAGCTCGTTTAGCGGATACTTGCGATTGAGCGGAACCAGACGGTCGCGCAACGCGTCGTTGGGCGCGTGCAAGGATACAGCTAAGGCGACCGGACAATCTTGGGCCAGCCGGTCGATGAAAGGAACAACCCCTGAGGTACTGACCGTTACGCGGCGACGGGACAAACCATAGGCGTTGTCGTCAAGCAAAATGCGTACCGCCGCCAGCACATTATCGTAGTTGAGCAAGGGTTCGCCCATGCCCATGAACACGACATTGGTGACGACACGACCGGGGGGCTGGGCCGCGGCAGTGCCTGCAATGCGGGCAGTGTCAAGGTTGGCTTCAAGCACACGTTTGGCGTGCCACAACTGACCCACGATTTCAGCGGCGGACAAATTACGGTTGAAGCCTTGATAGCCGGTTGAGCAGAACGGGCAAGCCACCGTGCAGCCTGCCTGGCTGGAAATACACAAGGTACCGCGGTCGTCTTCGGGAATGAACACCGCTTCAACCGCATTATTGTTACCGACGTCAAACAACCACTTACGGGTGCCGTCGGAAGAAAACTGTTCGGTTTGCACCGGTGGCGCAACAATGCAGCAGTGCTGTTCGAGCTGGCGGCGAAAATCGCGCGCCAGATCGGTCATGACATCGAAAGAACCGGCACTGCGCTGATGCAGCCAGCGCATCAGTTGACGGGCACGAAACGGCTTGCCACCCCAACGACCGACCAGGTCGGTGAGTTCGGAGGCAGTCAGGCCCAGGACATTGATTTTTTCGGTAGTTTCGGTCATGAGATTGGGCCCGGGAGGGCCCGCAGAGCAAATTAACGGCTGTGGATATTGCTTTCGGGGAAGAAGAAAGCGATTTCAACGGCGGCAGTTTCAGGGGCGTCGGAACCGTGAACGGCATTGGCATCGATGCTGTCAGCGAAATCGGCGCGAATGGTGCCGGCTTCGGCTTTCTTGGGGTCAGTGGCGCCCATCAGGTCACGGTTTTTCTGGATGGCGCTTTCGCCTTCGAGAACCTGAACAAAAACAGGACCAGAGACCATGAAATCAACCAGATCTTTGAAGAAAGGGCGTGCGGCGTGAACAGCGTAGAAGCGTTCGGCTTCGGCGCGCGACAGCTGCTTGAGCTGGGCAGCAACGACTTTCAGGCCTGCGTTTTCGAAACGGGCGACGATCTGGCCAATGACGTTTTTGGCGACTGCATCGGGTTTGATAATAGAGAGGGTGCGTTCGATTGCCATAAAATATCCAAATTGAAAGGAAAGTTTTTCTTAGTAAAAACAAGAACTTTGCGAAAGTTTTTGTCAACCGCCCATTTTAACATGCCTGTTTGTGCATTCCTCAGCTTCTGTTCGCCCGATCCACATCTTAAAATGGCGGGTTTTCCTCATCTTAAAATGATGTGTTTCCTGGCCTGCTGAAACAGACGGGTCCCGGGCTCGTGAATACAACGGGCTTTTTAATTGACACACGCAAGAATTCTTATGACATCCAACGCAGCAACACCGGACGCCAACGCGCTTCCCAAAAGTTTTGAACCCGAGGCCCTCGAGGCTCGCTGGTATGCCGAATGGGAATCCCGCGGTTATTTCAAAGGTGGCCAGCACGTTACCCCCGCCGCCGGACACACCAGCGAACCGTTTGTGGTTCAGTTCCCGCCGCCCAACGTGACCGGCACGCTGCACATGGGGCACGCCTTCAACCAGACCGTGATGGACGGACTGGTGCGCTACCACCGTATGCGTGGCGACGACACCGTATTCATTCCGGGCACCGACCACGCCGGTATTGCCACCCAGATCGTGGTTGAACGCCAGCTTGATGCGCAAAACATCAGCCGCCACGACCTGGGCCGCGAAAAGTTCCTTGAAACGGTCTGGGCGTGGAAGAACAAATCAGGCAATGCCATTACCGAGCAGTTCCGCCGCCTGGGCTCGTCGGCCGACTGGGCCCGTGAATATTTCACCATGGACGACAATCTGTCACGCGGCGTGGTCGAAGTCTTCGTACGCCTGTTCGAACAAGGCCTGATCTACCGCGGCAAACGCCTGGTGAACTGGGATCCGGTTCTGGGTACGGCGGTGTCCGACCTTGAGGTGGTCAGCGAGGAAGAAGAGGGTTTCATGTGGGAAATCGCCTACCCGCTGGTGGAACCTGCGCAAGGTGTCACCCACCTGGTTGTGGCGACCACACGTCCGGAAACCATGCTGGGCGACGTGGCCGTGATGGTTCACCCTGAAGACGAACGCTACGCCCACCTGATTGGCAAGCTTGTTCACCTGCCCTTGTGCAACCGCCAGATCCCCGTCATTGCCGACGATTACGTCGACCGCGAGTTCGGCACCGGTGTGGTCAAGGTGACCCCCGCCCACGACTTCAACGACTATGCGGTTGGCCAGCGTCACAGCCTGCCGCAGATCAGCATTCTGTCGCTTGACGCCAAAATCAATGAAAATGCACCTGCTGTATATCAGGGCCTTGACCGCTTCGAGGCGCGCAAGACCATCGTGGCCGACCTGGAAGCCCAGGGGCTGTTGCGCCAGATCAAGCCGCACAAACTGATGGTGCCACGCGGCGACCGCACCCAAACCGTGATCGAGCCCATGCTGACCGACCAGTGGTTTGTGGCCATGAGCAAACCGGCCCCCGAAGGCACTATCCACCCCGGCAAGAGCATCACCGAGGTCGCGCTTGAGGTCGTCGCAGACGGCCGCGTGCAGTTCTGCCCTGAAAACTGGACGACAACCTACAACCAATGGCTGGAAAAGATCCAGGACTGGTGTATTTCGCGCCAGTTGTGGTGGGGGCACCAGATTCCGGCCTGGTACAGCGAAGACGGCCAGATTTTCGTGGCCCGCAATGAAGCCGAGGCCCTTGAAAAAGCCCGCGCCGCTGGCGTCAACGGCCCGCTGAACCGCGACAACGATGTGCTGGACACCTGGTTCTCGTCGGCGCTGGTTCCCTTCACTGATCTGGGCTGGCCTGAACAAACACCTGACCTGGCCCGTTATTTGCCGTCCAGCGTGCTGGTCACCGGCTTTGACATCATTTTCTTCTGGGTGGCCCGCATGGTCATGATGAGCATGCATACAACCGGCCAGGTCCCGTTCAAAACCGTCTATGTGCACGGCCTGGTGTGCGACATGGAAGGCAAGAAAATGAGCAAGTCGAAGGGCAATACGATTGACCCGGTTGACCTGATCGACGGTATTGATCTTGAGTCTTTGGTGGCCAAGCGCACCAGCGGCCTGATGAACCCGCGTGACGCCGCCAAAATCGAAAAGAAAACCCGCAAGGACTACCCCGACGGCTTCCCGGCCTATGGTACCGATGCACTGCGCTTCACGATGGCGGCCTATGCCACGTTGGGCCGCAACATCAACTTTGACCTGAAGCGCTGCGAGGGGTACCGCAACTTTTGCAACAAGCTGTGGAATGCGACGCGCTTTGTGCTGATGAATACCGAGGGCCACGACCTGAGCGGCACGGGCAATGATGAGCTGTCATTTGTTGACCAGTGGATTCTCAGCCGTCTGCAACGCCTGGAAAGTGATATTGAACGTGGTTTTGGCGACTATCGTTTCGATTTCATTGCCAACGGGCTGTATCACTTCATCTGGGACGAGTACTGCGACTGGTACCTGGAGTTGACCAAGGTGCAGCTGCAAACGGGCACGCCAGCGCAACAACTGGGCACACGCCGCACCTTGATTCGTGTGCTGGAAACGGTGTTGCGTCTGGCACACCCGATCATCCCGTTCATTACCGAAGAGCTGTGGCAGAAGGTTTCTGTTGTGGCCGGCAGCCGCAAGGAAACTGATGTCACCAGCGTCAGCGTTCAGCCCTACCCGGTTGCCGATGCAGACCTGGTCAGTGAAACCGCCGAAGTTCAGGTGGCTGAACTGAAGGCGCAGGTCGAGGCCGTTCGTGCGCTGCGTGGCGAAATGAACTTGTCGCCGGCACAACGGGTGCCGCTAGTGGCGCGTGGTAATGCAGCAACGCTGGCACGCAATGGTGGTTATCTGGCAGCGATGGCGAAGTTAAGCGAGGTTGAGATTGTTGATCAGTTACCTGATGTGGGTGCGCCGGTTCAGGTGGTGGATACGACCGAGCTGATGCTGAAGGTTGAAATTGATGTGGTGGCCGAGCGTGCGCGTTTGGGCAAGGAGATCGAGCGGTTGGTTGGCGAGATCGAGAAGGCGAACGCGAAGTTGTCGAATGACAGGTTTGTGGCGAAGGCTCCGGCGGCGGTTGTTGAACAGGAAAAAGCACGGGTGGCGCAGTTTTCCGAGACACTGGCCAAGGTGCGGGAGCAGTTTGACAAGCTGAAGTGACGGGGTGATTTTTGCCCTGGCGCGGTACGGGTGTTGGGTATGGTGCTGTACTGCGCGTGTGTTTGTTTGTCGATGCGCGGTGTTGGCGTTTTGCTTGTAATCAATGCGCGGTGCTGTCGCAGGTGTCCGGGTACTACGGGTCACGCGCCCGGCCCTTCGGGCTTCCCGTCGCCCGTACGTTAGCCGGGGCGGGCGCTAAACTCGCGGATCGACCAGCCACCGGCTGGTCGAAAACGCCCGCTCAAACACCGCGCCCTTTATCCCCGACTGACGCACGGGCGACGGCGAGCGCAAAACCCTCCGGACCCGGACACCCGCACCAACACCGGGTTGGGGTTGTTGGAAAAATATATCAGGTTGTTGGAAAAATAAATCAATGAGTGGTAGGGCTGATCTGGCACCCAGACTTGGAATGGGTGCTGAACGTAGATTCAGTCAACCCGCCGTTCACCAATGACTTTCCGGATCTACCCATTACATGATCAACTCGCCCTCCCCTCTGCACATTCCCGAAGACCTTTTCTCAACCCTGAAAAATTCAAAACACGTCGTTGTTTTCACAGGGGCTGGTGTCTCTGCGGAAAGCGGGATTCCTACGTTTCGTGATCGGTTGACCGGTTTATGGGAACGCTACAACGCGGCAGACCTGGCCAGCCCCGAAGCCTTTAAAAAAGATCCCGCGCTGGTGTGGGGGTGGTATGAATGGCGACGCATGAAAATACTGCAGGCTCAACCCAATGCCGCGCACATAGCGATTTCCCGGCTGGAAAAGCATGTACCTGCCTTGACACTGATCACCCAAAATGTGGATGACCTTCATGAGCGCGCTGGCAGCATATCGGTAAGTCACCTACATGGCCGACTTGATATGCCACGCTGCTTCAGCTGTCATCGCCCGCACCTGTTACCGCCAGACATGCCCAATGAGCCCGAGGGTGGTCGACGGGTGGATCCGCCCAAATGCACTCAGTGCGATGGCCTGATACGACCGGGTGTCGTCTGGTTTGGCGAGTCGCTTCCCGAAACAACGCTGAGCTCGGCATTTAAAGCCGCCAAAACCTGTGATTTGCTATTTGTCGCAGGAACTTCAGGCGTGGTGATGCCGGCTGCAGAAATTCCTCGAAAAGCGAAACGAGCCGGGGCAAAGGTTGTGGAAGTTAACCCGGTGCCGGCCATGGAAAACGCCAACTGGACGTTCGCCAATGGGGCTGGACAATTTTTTGATCAGTTGCTGAAGGGTTTGTGACGACCCGTGCGGTAGAACATATGAGCACCCGACAGCGGGTTTCCCGCCCGTTGGGACGGTGCCTGGTCGGGCATGCTGAGTGCCACAAAGCCACATAGACTAATAGCCTTGCCCTTTGGCCGGACAGACACTG
>JBAYOZ010000052.1:0-10549 GCA_041677965.1 Pusillimonas sp. | reverse complement strand
TACAGCGGCAAGGCAACAAATGCCAGCGGCAAACCCAGGGCCCCGTAGCGAAAACCCGCCAGATGTGCGACCCCGGCAGCCGATGTCATTGATTCAACCCCAGCAGGGCCGAGCGCATGGAGGGCTCGGACGTACCCGGTGCCAGCCAGATACCAAAAAACAGCTCGCCAAAACGGGCGTCGCGCACTGTGGCCGTTTCGTTGCCATTGAGCAGAAACGTGACCTTGCCGTCCGGCGTCCAGAGCCCGGTCAGCCGGTCACCCTGGTTGACATCGGGAAACGCCTTTTCCATAAAGCCCAGCCAGCGTACCCGTTGCGTTTCGTCGATTGTGGCCAGGGCCTGCATTTCATCGAGCGAGCGTTCGGCAATCGCCTTGCCGTACAGTGAACGCGCATACTCAAGCTCAAGCGCGAAGGGCGTATTGAACAGGGTTTCAGGGGATGCAGGGGCCGGCACCCACAGCCGGATGTCGTACACCGTAAAGGCGAACCAGCGGAATTTTTTCTGGCCTTGCAGCATTGGCGAGCCAAGGGCCGAAACGACCTCGGGGGGGGCCGGCTGGGCGGCCACCTGAAGCGGCAAGGCAAGCACAGCCACCACGGCCAGCGCAACCAGGCGGTGAACGGTTCGTGCCAGACAAAGTGATGAATAACGCATGCTGGCCGCCTTAGCCGGGTTTGCGCAGGGTGAACTGCACAACGTCGGTGTTGCCGGTGTCAAAGGCCGCTTCGCAATAACACAGGTAAAAGTCCCAGGTGCGCATGAAGCGGGTGTCGAAGCCAAGTTCGCGAATGGCCTGTTCATTGGCCAGAAAGGGCTTGCGCCAGCGGCGCAAGGTTTCAGCATAATCGGGCCCGAAACTGAAGGTACGCTCGACTTCCAGACCAGCCGCTTGTGCGGCCTGAATGAAGGTCGTTTCGCTGGGCAACATGCCACCCGGGAAAATGTATTGCTGGATAAAGTCAGTTGACCTGGCATAGCGATCAAACAAGTCATTGCGAATGGTGATGCTTTGAATGCATGCCCGGGCGCCTGGCTTGAGGTTTTTAGCAACAGCACTGAAATAAGCCGGCCAGTACTCTTGTCCGACGGCCTCGAACATCTCGATAGAAACAATGGCATCGAAGGGGCCATCGTCAATATCGCGATAGTCTTGCAGGCGCAGATCGGCCCTGTTTGCAAGGCCTGCATCACGCAGGCGCTGCTGCCCATACGCCAGTTGCTCGGTCGACAAGGTGACCCCGGTAAGGTGTGCCGCATACCCGGCAGCCGCGGCTTGCGCAACCGCACCCCAGCCACAACCGATTTCAAGCACATGCTGGCCCGGCCTGACACCCGCCTCGTCGAGCGCACGATGAATTTTTGCCCATTGCGCCTGCGCCAGCGGCTGGCTGTTATCGCCACTGAACAAGGCCGATGAGTAATTCATGGTTTCATCGAGCCAGTAGCGGTAAAAGGTATTGCCCAGGTCGTAGTGCGCATGAATATTGCGGCGGCTGCCGCTGCGGCTGTTGCGGTTGAACAGGTGGCGCAAGCGGTAAACAAGACTGCCCCACCATGACCCGTAAAGCACGCTTTCCAGCCGTTCGCGGTTTTCAATAAGCAACCGCAACAAACCGGGCAAGTCAGGCGTATTCCAGTCACCATTAATATAGGTTTCGGCAAAGCCAATATCACCAGAACGTATGACGGCCGAAAACAGATGCCAGTTGTTCAGTCGCATACTGGCCGACGGCTGGGTGCCGGGCCCGAAGCGTCGCACCGTACCATCGGGCAACTCAAGCTCAAGGGCGCCACAGGCCAGCTTTTCAAGCAAACGCAATACGGTACGGGCTGCCGCCGGCGCACGCACCACAGCAGCACCGGCGCGCGGCAACGTGGCGGAACGGGTCTCAATGGTGTCAGTCATGGGAAACACTCTTTGTGGATTTGGTCGAAAAAGGCACGCGTTTGAACAGCAGCTTGACCGCCTGCCAGTGAATGCGTGCAATGATGCCCAGCGTAAGCAAAGGCATGGACAGCACTGTCCTGAACAGACTGCGCGCAGTCAGGGGGGTCAGTACACCACTGACGCTGGTCTGCAGCAAGGGCCCATGCTCGTCGTCATAGTCAATCCGGGCGACTGTACGCTGATTTTTTTCTGCCGCTTGACCTGTTCGCATAAAACGGAAACGGTACGCCCCGGTTACCTGGCAAAACGGTGACACATGAAAGGTTTTGGTCGCCGTCAATTCTTGACCCCAGCGCAGGTCGGAACCTGTGAGCACATAGCTGTGCCGCTGCCCGAACGTATTGTTGACCTCGGCAACAATCGCCTTTAGCGAGCCATCGGCATCATGGGCATACCAGAAACTGACCGGGTTAAATACATAGCCCAGAACACGCGGGTAGGTATGCAACCAGATCTCGCCCGACACGTGCACACCCGACGTCTCAAGCAGTTGCTCTACCCAGGCCAGGGCATCTGGCCCACCTTCACCGTGATCTGCATCATGAAAACTGACCAACCCGCGCTGGTTGCGCTTCAGACCACGGATTGGGTGATAGCGCCAGCTGCGCATCGGCAACAGCACAAACCAGGTGCGATAGGCAAACGCGTTATGCGCAGGCCGCAGACGCGTATGCCGGACCTGACCGATACCGATCAGAGCCTGGGCAGGAGAAAAGGGCCTGGAAAGCGTTGTCATGATTGATCCGGTTACGCTGCCTGGGGAATGGCGACATCGACTTGCCAGCGCTCGAGCAATGCGTTGGCAACAGACAACCCCGATTTAAGCCCGTCTTCATGAAAGCCGTAACCTGTCCAGGCGCCGCAGAACCAGGTATTACGCTGCCCCTGAATAGCCGGCAAGGCCTGCTGCGCCTGCCGTGCCGCAAGGTCAAAGACAGGGTGCGCGTAATCGATGTGGCGAAGCACCTTGGCCGGGTCAGGCTGACGGACAGGATTGAGTGACACAATAACAGACTGGCCAAACGGCAAAGGCTGCAACCGGTTAAGCAAGTAATGCAGGCACACGCCCTCGCCACCGTGCTCATCAGACCGGGCCCGGTGCTCGTAGTTCCAGGCCGCCCAGGCCTTGCGCCGGGCGGGCAGCAGTGACTCATCGGTATGCAACACCGCATGATTCATCTGGTAAGGGATCGCTGCCAGGACACCAGCCTCGGAGGGCGTGGCATCCGGGCCCAGAATCTCGAGCGCCTGGTCGGAATGACAGGCAAAGATAACCTCATCAAAATGTTCCGGGCCGTGAGCCGTTGCCACACTCACCCCTGCCCCTGGCCCGTTTCGACGCACAGCCAGTACAGGCGTACTCAGACGCACATCATCAAGCTCTTTCAGCATGCGCTCAACATAGTTGCGCGCACCGCCAGCCACGGTGTACCACTGGGGCCGGTCACTGACCTGCAGCAGGCCATGGTTATGACAGAAGCGGATCAGGGTTGACACCGGAAACTCAAGCATCTGGCTGGCTGCGCATGACCAGATGCTGCTGATCATGGGCAACAGGTACCAGTCGCGGAAAACGTCTGAATAACGTTGCTGCACAAGAAAGTCGCCAATGCTTTGCGTAAGCTGGGCTTCGGTACCCTTCAGGGCAATCGTGGTTGCCTCGCGATTGAACCGCAATATATCGCGCAGCATGGTCCAGAAAGCCGGGCGAGCCAGGTTCCGTTTCTGGGCAAACACCGAAGCCAGGTCGCTGCCACACCATTCAAGACGCCCTTGATCGGCCTGCACCGAGAACGACATGTCGGATGCCACGGTCTCGACGCCCAGGGTATCGAACAAACTGACCAATTGCGGATAGGTACGATGATTGAACACAAGAAAGCCTGTATCGACCCCGAACGTTACCGGCGTTCCCCGTGCATTGGGCAGGGTGACGTCAACCGTATTGGTGTGCCCGCCGGCATACGCTGCCGCCTCAAACAACGAAACACGCACGTCACCTCCGGACCGGGCCAGCACCCAGGCCGCCCCCAGCCCTGAAATACCGGAACCAATGACAGCGACTTTCTTCATGAATTACTCCCGTTCGTGGACAAGCTTTAATTTGTCCTAGTCAATTCCTGTTCATTTGCAAATATTAACGATATTTGTCTACTTTGACAATTATTTGTCTAGGACAATTTTAATTGATATCATTGTTGTCCAAGACAAACAAACAAATTTGGCAAAAATCACCATGAGTGCACCGTCTTCAGCTACCCAGATCATGCTCAACATAACGGCTGTCGAGCGCGACACGCGTATCGGCAAAGACGCCTTGCGTGTCTGGGAGCGACGTTACGGGTTTCCCAATCCGGGGCGTGATGCCAACGGCGAACGCCTTTACCCCCCAGACCAGGTTGAAAAACTCAGGGTTATCAAACGCTTGCTTGATGCAGGCCACCGCCCTGGACGAATCGTTGCACTTGACCTTGACGAGTTGTACCGCATGGGGGAAGAATTGCGGGACAACGATGCACCGGCCGTGGCAAGCAATGGCGATCCAACCGGCCAGCCGAATGAAATCCGCGACATCATTGCCCAGCTCAAAACCCATGACCCGGGCCTGATCCGCCGCCGTTTTTCCCAGGCCATCATGCGTAACGGGCTGGCCCGGTTCGTGCTGGACCTGGCACTGCCCCTGATGCATGAAATTGGCGAGGCCTGGGCCAGCGGCGAGCTGCATATCTTTGAAGAACATTTGTGCAGTGAGGTGCTGGAAACCAGCCTGCGCTCTGCCATGGCATCCGCCCCGGAAGCCGCACCGGACAGCCGGCCTCGGGTTGTTCTGTCCACGTTCCCGGGCGAAAGCCACAGTCTTGGCCTTCTGATGGCCGAAGCCTTGTTCCAGGTTGATGGCTGTGCCTGCATGAGCCTGGGTGCCCAAACGCCCCTGCAGGATCTGGTCAATGCCTCAAAGGCACACCGTGCAGACATTATCGCCATCAGTTTTTCTGCAGCCAGCAACCCCGGGCAAGCCGCCGAGGCACTGGGTGAACTACGCAGCTTGCTAAACCCTGACACCGAGCTGTGGGCAGGCAGCCCGCACAGTGTGCTGCACAGGCGTGGCGTGCCCGACGTTACCCTGCTGGCCAGTCTTGAACAGATACCTGTCGAAATCCAGCGCTGGCGCTCCCGTCACTAACGGCGAACCGATATACTCGAAATCCTGACATTTACGGGTTATCAATCGTGAGCCAACTTATTGCGCGCTGGAAACTCTGGCTTGTGGCCGCTGTTGTTGCCCTGGCTGCTTTCTGGGGCTGGCGCAGCTGGCAAGGGCCGGTCATGCCTGGCTACCTTCTTGAACGTGCCCCTCTGGTACAGCAGGTTGTCGCCACCGGCCGTGTCGTGGCCAACTCAAGGGCTCAAATTGGCAGCGAGATCACCGCTGTGGTCACGGAACGGCGTGTCCGTGAAGGCGATGTCGTTAAAAAGGGTGACGTTCTGGTCATTCTGCGTGCCGATACCATCAAGGCCAGGGCCGATGAGGCACGTGCTGCCCTTGAACTGCTGCGAACCTCTCAGCGCCCGCAGGCAAAGGCTGCACTGTCACGCGCCGAATCCCAGCTGGCCCAGGCCCGTCGTGAACTGATCCGTCGCAAATCGTTGCTGGCCTCGCGCGCCGTCACGCAAGAAAACGTCGAGCAGGCCGCCAACGTTGTCGCCACCGCCAGCGCGGCGGCCCTGCAAGCCCGGCTTGATGTCCAGGCGCTGTCTGAAGGCGGTGTCCAGGAAACCATTTTGCAAGAACGGTTGCGGGCAGCCCTGGCAGACCTTGAAAAGACGGTACTGCGGGCCGAAAAAGATGGCACGATTCTCACGCGCAACGTCGAGCCCGGCGACCTGGTACAACCCGGCAAGGTGCTGTTTACCTTGTCTGCCCACGATGATACCGAGTTGCTTGTCCCGGTTGATGAACGCAACCTTGGTGTACTGTCGCCGGGTCAAAAGGCGGTTGCAATCACGGATGCCTGGCCCGATCGGCCCTTTGAAGCCGTCATTACCTCGATTGCCCCGGCCATTGACCCCGAACGCGGTACTGTTGACGTTCGTCTGGCCTGCGAACCGTTGGCAGGCTTCCTGAAACAAGACCTTACCGTTACCGTTACCATCACCACCGGCAGGCGTGACGCTGCCCTGGTTGTTCCCAATGACGCCCTGTACCGCAGCCCCGATGGGCAGACGCATGTCTGGCGTGCCCGCAACGGCACACTTGAGCGCGTTAAGGTTGAAACCGGCCTGCGCGGGCAAAGCCTGACCGAAGTCGTCAGCGGCCTGCAAGCAGGCGATGCCGTGGTGCGGGTTGACGGCGCTGTCGAATCAGGCCAGCGCATCCGCCTGCAGGCCCTGCCCCTGCCTGGCTTGCAGCAACAGCGCTCCGGATCAACCCGGGGCGAGACCCCCATGAAGTTCAACTGAAGGCGCGCCACATGCTCTGGCTGCAATCCAGCGTTGCCCTTAAGTTTTTGCGCCAGAACATGACGCAGACGGCACTGATTCTGGTCGGCATTGCCGTCGGGGTGTCGGTTATCGTGTTCATCACCACCCTGATCAACGGGCTACAGGAAAACATCATTGAACGTACCCTGGGCACCCAGGCCCATATCCGTGTCGAACCCCCTGATGAACGCAACCTTATTGCCCCGCTTGCTGCACAGGCTCACCGGCTGGTGCTGGAAGATCCGCGTGCGCAGCGCCTGCGCTCAATCAACAACTGGCTGGCGGTACAGGGCACCCTCGATACGCTTGAAGCAGTTACCGCTGTTTCCCCGGTAATTTCCGGGCCGGCGTTTGCGCGTCGGGGCAATGTCCGGAAATCGGTCTCTCTGGTCGGCATCAACCCCGTTCGCTACGAGCAGATCATACCGATCAGCCAGGACATCATTGACGGACAGTTCCGGATCGGTGCGGGCGATGCCGTAATCGGCAACCTGCTGGCCCGGGATCTGGGTTTGCGGGTTGGTGGCAAACTGCGCATCGAAGCCGGCGATGGACGTATTGCGACGGTCACCATCGCCGGAATTTTCGAACTCGGTGTGCGCGAGCTTGACTTGCGCTATGTATATCTCGACCTGAAGCAAGCCCAGTCATTACTCGACCTGCCCGGAGGGGTCACTGTCATTGATGTCACCGTAACCGATCTGTTCCAGGCAGATACCGTTGCGCGCCGCATCGGCCAGCTCACAGGCCTGAAGTCTGAAAGCTGGATCGAAACCAACGCCCAGCTGATGAACGCTTTAAGCTCACAGCGCCTTTCAACCACCATGATCAGTTTTTTTGTGGCTGTTTCAGTGGCCTTTGGTATTGCCAGCGTGCTGGCTATCAGCGTTACCCAACGCACCCGCGAAATCGGCATCTTGCGGGCCATGGGCATGCGGCGCAACCAGATGCTGCAGGTATTCCTGATTCAGGGGGCGGTTCTGGGTCTGGCCGGCTCTGCCCTGGGCTCTGGCGCCGGGTATGCGCTGGTATGGGCATTCAATACCCTTGGACCAAAATTGTTTTACATACCGCTGATGCCCAGCCTGATCCCCACCACCATGCTGCTGGCCACAGTAACCGGCGTGCTGGCCGCCATGGTGCCCGCCTGGCGGGCCGCCCGCCTTAACCCGGTCGAGGCCATCCGCTATGTCTGATTCCCGGCAAACCCCGGTTTTACGACTGGACAACCTGCGCAAATCGTACAACGTAGGCAAGCCCAACGCGCTCGAGGTCTTGCACGGCATCAGCCTGGATATCAGGCCAGGCGAGTTTACGGCCCTGGTGGGCCCATCGGGCTCGGGTAAAAGCACCCTGCTGAACCTGCTGGGGTTGCTCGACCAGCCGACATCCGGTGAGCTGTACTTGCTTGGGCAACCCACACAGTCCATGGATGACGAAGCCCTGACGGCCATGCGCAGCAACCACATCGGGTTTGTCTTCCAGTTTCATCACCTGATCCCGGCCTTCAATGTGCTTGAAAACGTATTGATGCCCAAAATGATTGCCCACGGTCGCCCCAGCACAGCAATGCGCGAACAGGCCACTGACCTGCTTGAGCAGGTCGGGCTGCTTAAATTTATTGACAGCAAGCCAGGTGATTTATCGGGGGGACAACAACAACGTGTGGCGATTGCGCGCGCCTTGATGAGCCGCCCCGCCTTGCTACTGGCAGACGAGCCAACCGGCAACCTGGATACGCAAACCGCTGCCGGGGTATTTGAGCTGTTTCGGGAATTTAACGCGCGCTACAACTGTGCTGTGTTAATCGTGACGCACGACCCGCGACTGTCGGCAACCTGCGACCGCACCATTACGCTGGTAGATGGCCGCATTGCCTCTGACACCGCCAGACCGGGCTAACATCGAACCGCAGAATCACAGCGTAACGACGGGAAGGGACACCACGGCAACGCGGCGGATGGCATCTGTCGCCTGCGGCATCGACGCAAGCATCAAACCGGCCAGAGCACCTTTTCAAGCTGCACACAAGACTCGAACAATGGTTTGCTGAACAGGTAGCCCTGCATCAGGTCAATGCCCAGGTCGCGCAGGCACAGGTACTCGTCAAGCACCTCTACCCCTTCTGCGACAAGCATGATGTCAAGCTCTGCCGCGATGCCGGCGATACCCCGCACAATGGCCTGACGCGACTTGCTGACGTGTATGTCGCGCACCAGCCCCATATCGAGCTTGAGGATGTCGGGGTGAAAGTCGGCCAGCAGGTTCAGGCCGGCAAAGCCGGCACCAAAATCGTCGATGGCCGTCAGGAACCCGATGCGCTGGTACTCTTTTAGCACTTGCGCCAGCCACTTGCCATCATTCACCTGTTCACCTTCAACCGTTTCAAAAATGATGCGGTCGATGGGGAAATTAAACTGCCGTGCTGCCTCGAGCGTGGTGCGAATGCACAGTTCGGGCTTGTAAATGGCATTGGGCATGAAATTAATGGACAAGCGCGACGGCAGATTGATAGCGGCGGCCGTTTGTATGGCCTTTACACGACAGGCCTGGTCGAACTTGTAGCGGTTGTCTTCATTGACCTTTGACAAAACTGAAAAGGCAGATTCACCCGCCGGGCCACGCACCAGCGCCTCGTGCGCAAAAACACTATGTTTCTTGACATCGAGAATGGGCTGGTAGGCGTAGCTGAACTGAAAATCAAGCGGCTCGCCATCGCGGCAAGCAGAACAGGGGCGAACGGACATGAGATTGACGAGCCTTTTTGATATCGGCGACTGGACACCGATGATAACAAATAGTCACTTCAAGCACTACGCCAGAGCCGGTTGATACCCCCCGCCTGTTGCCACAGGCAAACGCGGTGACACCACGTGCTGCGCTGCGTGCTGCGCATCGGACGACAGGTGATCAACCGGCACCAGCGCGCCAGATCGGTATTACCGACCGCAATCTGGTGTGCGCCAATGGCAATCGAATCACTGCTGGCATGAACACGCCCCACCGCTTCGCAAAGCGAGCGCCGCATCTTTTCCATGGCCGCCATCACACTGCCCTCGCGGGCACGCTTCAAGTTAACCGGGGTGGTCAGGTCACCATGGGCAATCAGGTTGACGACCCGCACAACCTCGACAGGCTCTGCACCCAGCTGGCGCATCAGCCCGCGGGCAAGCAACACGCCCAGCACAATGGCAAGACAGGCGCCAAGACCGGTCAGGGCTACCAGACCAAGCAACGATTGCTCATAAATGACTGTCGTTTCGTTGGCCAGATCGGAAGACGTATTTTGCTTGTTGAGTACCATGCTGTTGATCAGCATTTCGGCCAGATCGCCTGGCATGGTGGCTTGCGACAAGGTCATTTCATGACGTGCCAGCGTTTGCAGGGAATCGATCTCAAGCCCGGCTGCCTCCAGCCCTGTCGCGTAGGTTTCCAGTGCCGCCGCATACGCACCAATCGCGTCCATGGCATTTGAAACCATTTCCTTGCCGTCAGGGTCTGCCATCAGGACATGCAGCTTTTCGGTTTCAGTTCTGGCGCCCTCAAGGTGATCGCGCATGGCGTAGAGCTCGCCGATGCGTGCCCCTTTATCGGGTGCCAGCAAAACGGCACGGGCGGCGCGACCGGCCGCCACCAAACGAAGCTGCGCCTGGGACGCGTGCCGGATACCTGCAACTTCCTGGCCATACATCAACACGGCCATCTGGTTGACCTGACTGGTTGAACGCAAACCCAACCCGCCAATCACTGCCGCAATCGCGGCGACCGCCAGGAACCCTGTGACCAACTTGACCCCGACCCGCCAATTGCGAAACCCTTTCATATCCAACCCACATCTGTTGCAAATGATGGGCATCGTATCGGGGCATCATTGCAACAGTTTTACGGCACTGCACAAAAAATCGTATTGCAGCACCGCAACACGAAAGCCTGCGGCACTAACGCAACACCAGCACAGGAACAGGGCTGGTGCGAAGCAGGGTCGTCGTGGTGCTGCCCATGATCAGATGGCGAATGCGCGAATGGCCGTAAGCCCCGATGACCAGAATCTGGGCCTGCACTTCGGTGATGTACTCACGCAGTGTGACCTCTGGTTCACCCCCGCGAATGGCGGC
>JBAYOZ010000051.1:0-10727 GCA_041677965.1 Pusillimonas sp. | reverse complement strand
TGTCCCAAAAAATGGCGGCCAATGTTGGCTTGTCGGTTCTGGCGGTCGTTACCGGCAGCCAGGCCACTGCCGATCTGGGCGGTACCCTGACCGAGGTGATGTTCACCTTGCCCAACAGCCGAACCCACGAAATTGAAGCAGACCGCATGGGTGTAGAACTTGCCGCCCGTGCCGGGTACGACCCTTACGCAGCGGTTACCCTTTGGGAAAAAATGGGTAGCCTTGGCGGTGGCGGGCAGCCCGAGTTCTTGTCGACTCACCCGTCGGCCAGCACCCGCATTGCTGACCTGAAGGCCATTGCCGCCCAAATGATGCCGCTGTACCAGCAAAGCCGTCGTTAGGCTGTTTTACAAAATAAAACGCCCCTGCCGTGCCAAGGCGCATGGCAGGGGCGTTTTTCGTGGATGGTCGCTGTGGCTGTCGGGGTGTAGCCGGGTTGTGTTGGCACAATCTGTCAGGGTAGTACCTGTTACTGTGTATACCAGTATATGTAGTGTACTTGTACTAGCTTAATGTGCTGTCATAATAGTCCTTATTTCCTGTTTAACCTTTTTCAAGAGTCAAGTCATGGCCCAAACCCTGTACGACAAATTATGGCGTGCGCACGTTGTGCACGAAGAAACCGATGGCACCTGTTTGCTGTATATCGATCGCCAGCTGTTGCACGAAGTTACCAGCCCCCAGGCGTTCGAAGGTCTTGAACTGGCTGGCCGTAAACCCTGGCGCATCAGTGCCAACCTGGCGGTGGCGGACCACAACGTACCTACCGAAGGTCGTGCCCAGGGCATCAAAGATGCCATTTCACGTCTTCAGGTTGAAACGCTTGATCGCAACTGCGAGGTCTTCGGCATTACCGAATTTCGCATGAACGATCTGCGCCAGGGCATTGTTCACGTTATCGGGCCCGAGCAGGGCGCAACCCTGCCGGGTATGACGGTGGTGTGCGGCGATTCGCACACCAGTACCCACGGTGCCATTGGAGCGCTGGCCTTTGGTATTGGTACTTCCGAGGTCGAGCACGTACTGGCCACCCAGACCTTGCTCATGAAAAAAAGCAAGAACATGCTTATCAAGGTCGAAGGCGACATGCCGCAAGGCTGCACCGCAAAAGACCTGGTGTTGTACATCATTGGCCAGATCGGCACGGCAGGTGCCACCGGGTACGCCATTGAATTTGGTGGCAGTACCGTTCGTGCCTTGTCAGTCGAGGGCCGTATGACAGTGTGCAACATGGCAATTGAAGCCGGGGCCCGTTCGGGTATGGTTGCCGTCGACGAAAAGACCATTGATTACTTCCATGGTCGTCCTTATGCACCCAAAGGCGAGCAATGGGATCAGGCGGTCGAGTACTGGAAAACCTTGCATTCAGACGAGGGTGCGGCGTTTGATCGCGTGGTCGAACTGAATGCTGCCGATATCGTGCCGCAGGTAACCTGGGGCACATCGCCCGAAATGGTCTTGCCCGTCAGTGGTCATGTGCCAGATCCGGCCAAAGAAACTGATCCGGTACGCCGCAGCGGTATTGAGGGCGCACTTAAATACATGGGGCTTGAACCCAATACACCCATCACCGACATTCGTCCTGATCGCGTGTTCATTGGTTCGTGCACCAACTCGCGCATTGAAGATATCCGCGAGGCTGCAGCCGTTGTACGCGGCAAGCGTGTGGCCGCCAACATCAAGCAGGCCATGGTTGTGCCGGGCTCCGGGCTGGTTAAAGCCCAGGCCGAAAAAGAAGGCCTGGACAAGGTATTCCTGGAAGCCGGCTTTGAATGGCGCGATCCGGGTTGTTCGATGTGTCTGGCCATGAATGCCGACCGTCTTGAACCTGGCGAGCGTTGTGCGTCCACATCGAACCGCAACTTTGAAGGTCGGCAAGGTCAGGGGGGGCGCACCCACCTCGTCAGTCCGGCCATGGCCGCAGCGGCAGCCGTTGCAGGTCATTTCGTTGATGTTCGTAGTATTTAAGGGGTAGTTTCATGCAAGCATTTACCACACACAAGGGTCTGGTAGCGCCACTCGATCGCGAGAACGTTGACACTGACCTGATCATACCCAAGCAGTTTCTCAAATCCATCAAGCGCAGCGGGTTTGGCCCGAACCTGTTTGACACCCTGCGTTATCTGGATCATGGCGAGCCCGGCATGGATAACAGCAAACGGCCCCTGAATCCCGACTTTGTGCTGAATCAGCCCCGCTATCAGGGCGCTTCCGTATTGCTGGCTCGCCAGAACTTTGGTTGTGGCTCCAGCCGTGAACACGCACCCTGGGCCTTGCTTCAATTCGGTTTTCGCGCCATTCTGGCGCCGTCTTTTGCTGATATTTTCTTCAACAACTGCTTCAAGAACGGGTTGTTGCCCATCGTGCTTCCCGAGGCTGAAATCTCTCGTTTGTTTGAAGAAGTCGGTGCCAAAGAAGGCTATTCGCTTGAAATTGATCTGGCCCGGCAGAAGATCATTACCGATGACGGGCGTGCAATTGCCTTCGACATCGAGCCCTTCCGCAAGCACTGTTTGCTGAACGGATTGGACGACATTGGCATGACGTTGCAAAAAGCCGATAAAATCAAGGCCTTTGAAGCCGAGCGATTAGCCCGGCATCCCTGGCTGGTTGGTCAGCCGAACTAACGGGTCTACAGGCCTGCCATACTGGCAGGCCTGTTGGTTTTGACCCGGTATTCACGCAAAGATACGACATGACAAAGAAAATCGCAGTATTGCCCGGTGACGGGATTGGTCCGGAAATTGTTGAGCAAGCCGTTCGCGTTCTGGGTGCGCTGGGTCTTGACCTTGAGCTGGAAACCCAGCCGGTTGGTGGTGCCGCCTACGATGTGCATGGCCACCCGTTGCCGCCGGTTACACTTGAACTGGCCAAGCGTTCAGACGCCATTTTGTTTGGCGCTGTCGGTGACTGGAAATACGACAACCTGCCGCGTGAACACCGTCCCGAACAGGCGATTCTGGGCTTGCGCCGCGCGCTGGGCCTGTTCGCCAATTTACGCCCGGCCGTGTTGTACCCAGAACTGGCCAATGCCTCGTCATTGAAACCTGAAGTGGTTGCCGGGCTTGATATCCTGATCGTGCGCGAACTGACGGGCGATATCTATTTTGGTCAGCCGCGCGGTGTACGTCAGCTAGACGACGGCCCGTTCAAGGGCGAGCGCCAGGGCTTTGACACCATGCACTACGCCGAAACCGAAATTCGCCGCATCGGCCATGTTGCCTTTCAGGCGGCTCGCAAGCGTGGCAAGAAACTGTGCAGTGTCGACAAGGCCAACGTGCTTGAAACCTCACAGTTCTGGCGCAATACCATGATTGATGTCGCCAAAGAATACCCCGATGTTGAGCTCAGCCATATGTACGTCGATAACGCGGCCATGCAACTGGTGCGTGCGCCCAAGGCCTTTGATGTGATCGTCACTGGCAACCTGTTTGGCGATATTTTGTCCGACGAAGCCGCCATGCTGACCGGGTCTATCGGCATGTTGCCCTCGGCGTCGCTGAATGCATCAAATCAGGGTCTGTACGAGCCCAGCCATGGTTCTGCCCCCGATATTGCGGGCAAGAATATTGCAAACCCGCTGGCGACCATGTTGTCTGCCGCCATGATGCTGCGCTACTCGCTTGAACAGGCCGCCCAGGCCGAACGTATCGAGGCCGCGGTGCAGTCGGTGCTGCAGCAAGGCTTGCGTACTGCCGACATTTACGAAGAGGGCACGACACGCGTTTCAACGTCCGAAATGGGTGACGCGGTACTCAAGGCGCTAAAATAAAACGTTTTTCTTTCACTTTCAGGTAAATTTTATGACTCAATCTGTAGGTTTGGTCGGCTGGCGCGGCATGGTGGGCTCGGTGCTCATGCAGCGCATGCGCGACGAGAACGATTTTTCTTTATTCCAGCCGGTCTTCTTCTCGACCAGCAATGCCGGCGGTAAAGCACCTGCCTGGGCCGATGGTGCAGGCCCGTTGCAAGACGCCTACGATATTGAAACCCTGAAAAAGCTGCCTGTTATCGTTACGGCGCAAGGCGGCGATTACACCACCGAGGTCTACCCCAAACTGCGTGCGGCAGGCTGGGACGGCATCTGGATCGACGCTGCCAGCACCCTGCGCATGAAAGATGACGCCATCATCGTGCTTGATCCCGTCAATCGTGCGGTCATCGACGCTGCTCTTGGCCGTGGTGTCAAGAATTTTGTGGGTGGCAATTGCACGGTCAGCTGCATGCTGATGGGTTTGGCCGGTCTGTTCAACAATGACCTTGTCGACTGGATGACCAGCATGACCTACCAGGCTGCATCCGGTGGTGGTGCCCAGCACATGCGCGAACTGCTTACCCAGTTCGGCATCATCAACCAGTCGGTCAAGTCTTTGCTCGACGATCCTGCATCGGCCATTCTGGAAATCGATCGCGGGGTTTTGCACACCCAGAAAGATGCCAATCTGCCCCGTGACCAGTTCGGCGTGCCGCTGGCGGGCAGCCTGATTCCCTGGATCGACAAAGATCTGGGTAACGGCGTATCGCGTGAAGAATGGAAAGCTGAAGCCGAAACCAACAAGATTCTGGGCCGTGGCGAGGCGTTCGGTACCGAACCTACCCGTATCGACGGTTTGTGTGTTCGTATCGGTGCCATGCGTTGCCACAGCCAGGCACTGACCATGCACCTGAAGCGTGATGTACCCATAGACGAAATTACCGACATGATCGCCCAGGGCTCCAAGTGGGCCAAGGTTATCCCCAACGAGCGCGAAGCGACCATGCAGGGGCTGACGCCTGTTGCGGTTACCGGTACACTCGACATTCCTGTCGGTCGCTTGCGCAAGATGTCGATGGGTCCTCAGTACCTCAGCGCGTTCACGGTTGGTGACCAGTTGCTGTGGGGCGCGGCCGAACCCTTGCGTCGCATGCTGCGCATCACATTGGGCGAACTGTAATATGCAAAGATCTCATCGGGTAATTGCCAGGGCCGGTATGGCCGGGCTGATAACAGCGGTTGCGTTGGCAGCAGCGTCGTTCAGTACGGCAGTTCACTCGATGAGTATCGGGCATTCACGGTTGCTGTCGCCCGTGGGGAAGCCGCTGCGCATCCAGACGCCGCTGCTGGGGGTCTCGCCCCAAGACAGTCAATCACTGTCCGTCAGCGTTGCGCCGGCTTCAGCCTGGCAACAAGCAGGTCTGGTTCCTCCCGTAGACCTGTCTTCGTTGCAAGTCGCTGTTTTTGATGGTGTCAGGCCGGGTTCCAGACTGGTAACGGTCAGTTCCGGCCAGCCCTTGTTGTCAGCTGTGGCAGACTTGTTGCTGGTGGTGCGTTCATCCTCAGGGCAGGTACAGCATCAGGTCAGCGTGCTGGCCCCGGCCGATATCCAGGTTGCTGCGGCGGCTACGGCCCAGGCCGACCGGGTACTGGGTCAGACGGTGTCGGGGTCTGCGTCGGCCCCGGGCCGTACCGGGCAATCTATTCAGGTAAAGCGCGGCGATACGCTGTTTTCTCTGGCGCGTCGTCATGCTGTACCGGGTGTCTCATTGCATCAATGGATGGTCGCCGTTCAGGCGGCCAATCCTTCAGCGTTCATCCAAGATAACGTTAATTTGCTCAAGGCAGGCGCAACGCTGGTCGTACCCGACCAGGCGGCACTTGTTGCCTTGTCCGATGCCCAGGCACGACGTGTTTACCAGCAGCATGGCCAGGCCTTTGCCGGTTATCGCCAACGTATGGCGGCACGCACCACGGTGCCGCTTGAATCGGGTGACACCGGTCGCGGAACGGTGTCAGCGCCTGTTGATGCATCGGTCGGGCAACCCCAAACCAGTGGTACCGACAAGGTGGTGCTTTCGACAGCAAGCTCCCTGAATGGTACGGCAGACGATGCATTGGCGTTGCAGAAAAACACTCAAGATGCCGAAAGCCGGGTTGTCGCCCTTGAAAATAATGTAAAGAATCTCAGTAATGCCTTGCAGCAGCAGGGCATTGCTGCCTCTGAAGTTGCCGCAGAAGGCATGCAGGCACTAGCCGATGTTGTCGACCAGGCTATTGATACTGCATCAAATAGTGCCGAAGGCGCCTCAGGTTCGGGTACCGCTGCCACGCATACCGGTGGTGCCACCGGTATGCCAGTTTCAGGCCCGCAAAGCGCGGCTGGCTCAGGGGCTTCAGGGGCACTGTCGGGTGAGACTTCAGCGTCATCAACAGCAGCAGCGTCTTCCGGCAGCAGTACGTCAACGGGGACAGCACCTGCCTCGTCATCCGCTACGGCTTCTGGTTCAGAAAATTCCGCAACGTCAGCGGCGGGAACAGACGCCGCTCTGCCCGCTCTTTCGTTGCCTTCTTCGGGGTTGGTTTCCCCCGGCACATCCACCGGCGTTTCGTCGTCGTCATTACCGGGGCCGGCGTCTGCCGTCCCGGGTCAATCTTCCAAGAGTTTTTCTTTCGTGTCCTGGTTTCAAGATAATTTGTGGGCGGTTCTCGCCGGTATTTTCGCGCTGGTTGTCGTCATTGTTGTCTGGCTGCTGCGCCGGGCCGGGGGGCAGCCTGAGGCAGGTAGCGGTATTACCGAAGACATGGTGCGTGAGCGCTTGCAGGGCATCAATCTTGACCTTGACGAGCCTGCGCAGGGTGGTTCAAACACAAACACCCCGCGTTAAGTTGTTATGCCACGTATAGCTCTGGGCCTTGCCTACGACGGGTCACCCTGGCGTGGGTGGCAAACCCAGCCAGGTGGTCAGACCGTTCAGGACGAACTGCAAAAAGCCCTGCTCGGTTTCACCACTGAGCCCATAGAAACCGTGTGTGCAGGCCGAACCGATGCGGGTGTACATGCGGTAGGGCAGGTCGTGCATCTGGATACGCAGGCCAGGCGAACCCTTGAGTCCTGGGTACGCGGGCTTAATACCTTGCTGCCCGATACCATTGCGGTGCAATGGGCGCACCCCGTTCCCGATGATTTTCATGCACGGTTTTCTGCAACCGCCCGCACCTACGTCTATGTGCTGCGCAATAGCCGGGTGCGCTCGCCCCTGACGCGCACCCGTGCCGGGTGGGTTTATCAACCCCTTGATCTTGACGCCATGCAGCTGGCGGCCAGCCGTTTGCTTGGTGAACACGATTTCAGCAGTTTCCGTTCGTCACAGTGCCAGGCGGCCAGCCCGGTAAGGCACTTGCAAGTGGCCAATATCCAGCAGCATGGCGAGTTTTTTGTTTTTACCTTCAAGGCCAATGCATTCTTGCATCATATGGTGCGCAACCTGATGGGCACCTTGCTGTATGTGGGCCTGGGGCGACAGCAACCCGACTGGGTGGACGTGCTGCTGGCTGAACGTGACCGCCGTCTGGCAGCACCCACATTTGCCGCGAACGGGCTGTATTTTGCCCGGGTTGATTACCCGGATGTCTATGGGCTGCCCGCAGCCGATGCACACACGGCCTTTGTTGACCACCTGGGGTTGGCAGGTTCGGGGTTGATGCCGTTTTAGGCAGGCAGGCCATTGCCCGTACCTGCTGCACCAGGGCTGGCCATGTCGGGTCGGAACGCCTGCGTTTTGCCTTGCATACCGTTGGTTTGGGTTTTTGCGATGTACATGGCCTGGTCTGCGGCATTTGAAAGGCTGTCAAAGTCGCGCCCATGCAGCGGGTAGAGTGCGACCCCGATGCTAGCCGAAATGCTGACCGGCGTATGGCCAAGATAAAACGGCACTTCAAGCGCCTGGCACAATTTTTTGGCGACCCCCAGGGCCGCATTTTCGTTGGCGATTTCGCCCAGCAAAACCATGAATTCGTCGCCGCCGATACGACCCAGGGTATCGAGAGCCCGAAGGTTTTCTTTGAGGCGTCGGGCGACCTGTTGCAGCAGCAGGTCGCCCGCGGCGTGACCCAGGGTATCGTTGACAGGTTTGAAACGGTCAAGATCAATGTACAAAATGGCGAAGTGCTTGTCGGTACGCCGCGAGTTCTGAATTGCTTGTTCGACGCGCGCCATGAACGACACGCGATTGTTCAACCCCGTTAACGTGTCATGGTGGGCCAGATACTGGATTTCCTGTTCCATGTTTCGCCGCTCGGTGACGTCGCGGGCGATGAGCATGATGTGGTTTTTATCGGGTGCACTTTGGCTGACTGTGGTGCCGTGCGCAACGAACCATCGCCACTGGCCATTGACGTGACGGATACGGAACTCGAGCCCGTCGTGGTTGGCTTCACCCGACAGCAGTGTGCCCAGGTAGGCCTTGCATGCCGGGGTGTCTTGCGGGTGTAAAAGCGCTGACAGGTTGCGGCCAACAATTTGACCGGGCGTTCCACCCAGCAACCCGCGCCAGCTGGGTGAGACGTAATCAAGTGTGCCGTCCTGGTCAAGGTTCAGGATGATGTCGTAGGCATTTTCGACCAGTGTCCTGAAACGGGCTTCACTGTGTTGCAAAGAGGCCTCGAGCGTTTTCTTGCTGGTTATGTCGTTGAGATAGCCGGTCCAGATCATGGTGCCGTCGGCCACCTGCTGCAGCATATCGTAGGCTTCAACCCAGACGGTTTGGCCGGCAGGGTGCTGCATGCGAAATTCGGCGTGCCAATGCGCATGGGTTTGCACATCGCGGTTGCTTTTGATGACGATGCGGCCGTAGTCGTCGGGGTGGATGAGCCCCAGCAGCGCATTGGCGTCTTGCAGTACATCACGGGCCTTGACACCGAACATGCTGGCGACCCGGTTGCCCACATAGGTAAAATACCATTGGCGGTCGGGGTGATGGCATAACTGGTAGACGAAGCCGGGCAGTTCGTCACCGATAAGGTTCAACTGTTGTGCCAGGTCGCCAGACCAGGTGATATCGCGTGCGGTGGCAACGACGGTATCGGGTGGTGCGCCGTTCGGCGTACGTAACGGTGCCGCCGTTATATGCCAGTTGCGTATACCGCTGGGTACGCTGACAACGGTTTCAAATGAACGCACGGTGTCGTTTTTCAGGCAACGCAGAAAGTTGTTGACCAGGGCGTTGGCATGCGCGGGGGTAAGGTGGTCGTGCAGGGCCTTGCCGATAATAAGTTCGGGCGCAAGCCCGGTATCACGGAAAAAACAGTGGTTTGCCGCAACGTAGCGAAAGCTGTTTCGGTCGGGGTCGTAGGTCATGATGGCCTGGGCGTCGGGCGAGTGTTCAAACGCCGCTTGATACAGGTTCATAGACTACCTTGCATATTGAAATGATCCTTTGCCAGATTCTACGCCTGAGTTGCCCGGGAAAGTGGCCTGCTGGCCGAGGCTTGGTACCCGTGAATACCCTGATGATGAATGGCGTTAGAATCGTGCTTTTGCCGAACATTCCCCATCGTCCGCCTGTATCAGCGAGACCCTCATGAACCTTCTCTTATCTTTGGCCGGGGCGATTGATGCCCTGAATCGTCTGGTCGGGCGTGTTGTCATCTGGCTGACGCTGGTTGTGGTGCTGATCAGCGCAGGTAATGCAGTGGTGCGAAAGACGTTTCACATCAGTTCCAACGCCTGGCTCGAGCTCCAGTGGTATTTGTTTGGGGCCATTTTCCTGTTGGCGGCGGGCTACACGTTCTTGTGCAACGAGCATGTGCGTGTCGATATCCTGTCGCAGCGCTTGTCGCGGCGTACGCAGGTCAAGATCGAGATTTTTGGCGTCCTGGTGTTCATGCTGCCTGTGTGCGTGCTGGTATTCTGGCTGTCCATTCCTATGTTTGTCGACTCGTTTGTGCTTAACGAGCAGTCGTCGAACACCGGCGGGCTGGTTCGCTGGCCTGCCAAACTGCTCATTCCGGCCGGGTTTGGTTTGCTGGTGCTGGCCGGGGTGTCCCACTTGATCAAATGTGCTGGTTATTTGTGGGGTCGGTGTAGCGACCCGATGCTGCCGGTGGCTGCCGGCGCTGCCGATATGTCTGCCGATGCCGCTTCAGCCGGCCGGGGGGCATGATGTTGTCATTCATTATTGAAAACCTCGCACCCATCATGTTTTTCAATCTGGTGGTGTTCTTGTTGCTGGGTTTTCCGGTGGCATTCACGCTGGCGGCTGTCGGGGTCTTGTACGGGTTGGTGGCGGTTGAGCTGGGCATGATCCAGCCGGCGCTGTTTCAGGCGTTGCCGCAACGCGTATTTGGCATTGTCGCCAACGATACGTTGCTGGCGGTGCCGTTCTTCACGCTCATGGGGCTTATTCTTGAGCGTTCGGGCATGGCCGAAGACCTGCTGGAAACCATCGGGCAGCTTTTTGGTGAAATTCGTGGCGGCCTGGCCATCGCTGTTGTTCTGGTGGGTGCCATGCTGGCCGCCACGACCGGCGTGGTGTCGGCATCGGTGATTTCGATGGGGCTGATTTCCTTGCCGATCATGCTGCGCTATGGCTACGATCGTCGTCTGGCTACGGGCGTGATTGCAGCGGCGGGCACCTTGTCGCAAATCATTCCGCCGTCGCTGGTGCTGATTATTCTGGCCGACCAGCTGGGCCGTTCGATTGGCGACATGTACCGCGGGGCGATGGTGCCCGGTTTGTTATTGGCCGGCAGCTATATCCTGTACGTGGTCGTTGTGTCGTTATTCAGGCCGTCGGCAGCGCCGGCCCTGCCGGCCGAAGCTCGCATTTACGTCGAGCCCAACGGCCAACGCGGCTTGCGATCGCTGGCAGTACTGACAGTATTTGCTGCTGTTGTGGCGTGGCTGGCTTCCCGATTCTGGTTCGCGGGGCGCGATGACGTGCCGCTGGACGAGTACGTGGTCGTGGTGCTG
>JBAYOZ010000050.1:0-10899 GCA_041677965.1 Pusillimonas sp. | reverse complement strand
ACACGACCCAGTTCAAACACCCGCACACGCGTCTGCTTGCGGTTGGCATTATGACGGATATTGGCCAGCAGACCACCGATCAGGCTGGACCGCATGACCGCCAGCTGGCTGGCAATCGGGTTCAGCAGGCGAATCGGGTCGGCATTACCGGCGTAATTCTGTTCCCAGGCCTCTTCGACAAACGAAAAGTTGATGACTTCCTGGTAATCACGCAGTGCCAGGCGCTGGCGTAACAGGTGTGGCCCCTGCAAGGTTTCAGGCTGCGCGGCCATAACGGCAGGCGCAACCGGAGCCTGATCAGGGATCTGTTCAAAGCCGTAAACGCGGGCCACTTCTTCAACCAGATCTTCTTCAATGGCAATATCGAAGCGGAATGAGGGTGGCGTGACACGAAATACCCCGGCGTTCACCTCGAACGGCAACCCCAGACGCACGAAAATATCTTCTATCTGGGCCTGATCAAGGGGTACGCCCAGAATGCGGCGGCAACGGTCAAGACGCATTTCGACAGGGTTACGTTGCGGCAAACGGATAATCTGGTCATCGAGCGGGCCCACCTGCCCACCACAAATATCCACGATCAGGCGCGTCATGATTTCGAGATCTTCGGGGATGTTCGCGAAATCGACACCCCGTTCAAACCGGTGGCTGGCTTCCGAACTGAACTTGTAGCGGCGGGCACGACCCATGATGGCCTCGGGCCACCAGAACGCCCCTTCAAGGTAAATATCGGTGGTATCCAGCGTAACCGCACTGGCGTCGCCACCCATGATGCCGGCCAGGCTTTCCAGCTGGTCGCCGCTGGCAATCACGCCAATATCGGGCTGCAGGGTAACAGTTTGTTCGTTCAGCAGCTTTAGGGTTTCGCCCGTATTGGCCCAACGCACCGTCAACCCCTGGCTGATGGTATTCAAATCAAACACGTGGGTCGGGCGACCCAGTTCAAGCATGACATAGTTGGAAATATCAACCAGCGCCGAGATAGAGCGCTGCCCTGCCCGCTCAAGGCGGGATTTCATCCAGGCCGGCGTTTGCGCACGCGCATTAACGCCACGAATGACACGACCGGCAAAACGACCGCATAAATCGGGGGCCTGAACCGTAACCGGCAGGCGGTCTTCCAGCGTGACGGGCACTGGCTGATACGGGCTGCGCACCAGCGGCGCACCGGTTAGCGCAGCCACTTCACGAGCGACGCCCAGAATTGACAGGCAGTCGGCGCGGTTGGGCGTCAGTTTCAGGGTGAACAGCGTGTCGTCCAGATCAAGCAATTGACGAATTGACTGGCCGGGTTGCGCACGATCGTCCAGCTCCAGCAAACCGGCATGGTCTTCAGACAACCCCAGTTCGCGGGCCGAGCACAGCATGCCGAACGATTCGACACCGCGCATCTTGACCTTGCCGATTTTCATGCCACCGGGCAATTCGGCGCCCAGGCGGGCAAACGGCACTTTAAGGCCCGCCGCCGCATTGGGTGCGCCACAGACGATCTGCAGCAGCGTGCCAGAGCCATCATCAACCTGACAAACCCGCAGTTTGTCAGCATTGGGGTGAGGCGCGACCTCGGTGATATGGCCCACGACAATGCCGCTGAACGGCGGCGCCACGGGCCGGGTTTCTTCAACCTCAAGACCCGCCATGGTCAGTTGGTGCGACAGCGCTTCGGTGCTCAGATCGGGGTTGGTGAATGAGCGCAGCCAGGATTCGGAAAATTGCATGATTAAGAATGAAATCCGTATTCAGGTTAACGATTGAACTGACGCAGGAAGCGCAGGTCACCTTCGTAGAACTGGCGCAGGTCGTTGACCCCGTAGCGCAGCATGGTCAGGCGCTCAAGGCCGGAGCCGAACGCAAAACCGATGTACTGCTCGGGGTCAAGGCCGAAATTACGGATAACCTCGGGGTGGACCTGGCCGGAACCGGAAATTTCGAGCCAGCGCCCCTGATTGGGGCCGGACGTGAACATCATGTCAATTTCGGCAGAAGGCTCGGTAAACGGAAAGAACGAGGGGCGGAACCGCACGCACAGGTCGTCGGTTTCAAAAAACGCCCGCAGGAAATTGGTGTACACACCCTTCAGGTCAGCGAACGAAATATTGTCGGCGATCCAGAGGCCTTCGACCTGATGGAACATGGGTGAATGCGTGGCATCGCTGTCGACCCGGTAGGTGCGACCGGGCGCAATGACCTTGATGGGTGGTTTGTTCATGCGTGCATAACGAACCTGCATGGGGCTGGTGTGCGTGCGCAGCAAAAATGGCAAGCCTTGTTCGTCGTTCATGTCGACGTAGAAGGTATCTTGCATGGAACGCGCCGGATGATTTTCCGGGTTGTTCAGTGCGGTAAAGTTGGTCCAGTCGTTTTCGATTTCAGGGCCATCAGCCACTTCAAAACCAATTGACCGGAAAATCGCCTCGACCCGCTGCCAGGTCTGGATGACCGGGTGAATACCACCCGTACCCGACCCGCGGCCAGGTAACGATACATCAATCGTTTCAGCGGCCAGGCGCTTGTCGAGTTCGGCCTGGGCCAATTGGGCCCGGCGTTCTGTCAGCAGCGCTTCAACCTGTTGCTTGAGCACATTGATACGTGCCCCTTCGAGACGTTTTTGTTCGGGCTCAAGCCGGGCCAGATTTTTCATCATGGCCGTCAGTGCGCCCTGCTTGCCCAGGAAACGGGCTTTGGCGTTTTCAAGCGCGGTCACGTCAGCAGACTGCGCGAATGCTTCTTGGGCCTGAACGATCAGGTCATCAACCGGGGAAGTCATGGATATCGCTTTTCCAAATACAAACGGAGCCCAGAACGAGCCCCGTTTTTATCACTACGCTGTCGGCAAGCCGATCAGGAAGCCAATGCAGCCTTAGCCTGAGCAACGACTGCAGCAAAGCCTGCCTTGTCGTGAACAGCCATATCGGCCAGCACTTTGCGATCGAGTTCGATAGCAGCTTTCTTGGTACCGGCGATGAAGACGCTGTAGGTTACGCCCAGTTCGCGGCAGGCCGCATTGATACGTGTGATCCAGAGTGCGCGGAAGGTGCGCTTCTTGTTGCGACGGTCGCGGTAGGCATACTGGCCTGCGCGCATGACCGCTTGTTTGGCTACCCGGAATACATTACCGCGGCGACCGCGATAACCTTTGGCAGCTTTGATAACTTTCTTGTGACGAGCGCGGGCGGTAACGCCGCGTTTTACGCGTGGCATAGTCGATCTCCGTTAAATCAAGCGTAAGGCATCATGCTGCGTACTGACGCAACATCTGACTTGTGAACCGCAGCAGAACCGCGCAACTGACGCTTGTTCTTGGTGGTTTTCTTGGTAAGGATGTGGCGCTTGAACGCTTGACCCCGTTTGATCGACCCGCTGCCGCGGACCTGGAAGCGCTTGGCGGCGCCCCGCTTGGTTTTCATTTTAGGCATGTTGATAGCTCTGTTATTTGCGCTTACAGGTGGTTGCTGTACACCGCACACCAACTGTACGGCCTGCAACGCTTGCCAACCCGCAAAGCGCGACACACAAACCCCGGCAGGCTAAAGAGTGGCCAGCCAAGGGCGTTTTTCGCCAACGGCGAACTTTTTGTGCAAACCTGCCTGGCATTACTGCCAAACCTGATTAATGGCATTACTGCCGAACCAGATACTGGCGCCAATTCCCTAACAGGTTTCACGAAAAGCCTTTGATTATATGATGTTTTCGTTAATACGTCTACCAGGTCGGTCGGTACTGCGCCGCTTCCAGCACATGATCACGTGCCAGATGGTCTTGACCGGCCAGGTCAGCTACGGTGCGTGCCACCCTCAAGACCCTGTGAATGACACGACCAGACCAGCTATGCTGCTGCGCAATATCATCAAGCGCCTGTCTGGCCGCGGGCACCAGCGCAGCCAGATGCTCTAGTGAGCCAGCGCCAAGATCGGCATTCACGCACCCTTGACGCGCCATTTGCAGATCACGGCAACGGGTAACCCGCTTTTGCACAACCGCCGATGACTCACCCAAAGGCAAGGACGACCAGCCACGGCCGATAGCGCCAAGAGCAACCTGCAAATCGATGCGATCAAGCAACGGGCCTGACAGCCGGGAGCGGTAAAGATCGACGCGATCGGGCGTGCAGCGACATGCCCGGGTGCCATGCCCCAGCCAGCCACACGGACATGGGTTCATGGCGGCGACCAGCTGAAACCGCGCCGGATAGACAACCGATCGCGCCGAACGGGCAATGCTGACCACGCCGGTTTCAAGCGGCTCGCGCAAGGACTCGAGCGCGTGCCGGGAGAACTCGGGGAGCTCGTCTAAAAACAACACCCCCCGATGGGCAAGGCTGATTTCACCAGGCCGCGGAATCACACCCCCGCCCACCAGCGCCGCGGCAGAACACGAATGATGGGGTGCGCGAAACGGCGGCGTCAGGTCAAGCGCCAGATTTCGGCCAGCCACGCCGGCCAGTGCCATGGCCTCGAGCGCCTGAGCCTGCGACAATGGCGGCAACAATGACGGCAATCGGTGAGCCAGCATGCTTTTACCGGTACCGGGCGAGCCCGACATCAGAAGACTATGCCCGCCAGCGGCTGCAATTTCAAGCGCACGACGAGCCACAGCCTGACCGCGCACCTCGGAAAGACAATATTCCGGCACCGGGACAGCAACCGGCGCGCGGTACTGTGCCAGGGGCAATTTAAGGGCACCCGACAAATGGGCCACAACATCAACCAGACTATTGGCAGCCAGCACCGTTAACCCCGGCACGCTGGCTGCCACATCGGCACACTGTGCCGGCAATACCAGCACGGCCCCGGGCGCATCGCGCGCCACTGCCAGCGCAATTGCCAGCACAGCATCAATAGACACCACCGCCCCGGTAAGAGACAGTTCGCCCGCGAAGACCAGGCCCGAAACATCGGGTGCCGATGGCGTTACCGGCCGGCCCGGCAGCACCTTGCCTGACAACCCATGATCTGGATTGTTGGCAGCCACGTGCCCGCCGCAATCGAGCCCGGCACTACCCGCCTTCTTCGCGCCAGCAGCAAGGGTATGACCGATTTGCCCCGAGGCCAGCAAGATACCCAGAGCAATCGGCAGGTCAAAGCGCCCGGAAGCCTTGGGCAGATCGGCTGGCGCGAGGTTTACCGTCACGCGACCTGCGGGGAACTCAAAGCCACTACTAAGAATGGCCGAGCGAACACGGTCGCGGCTTTCACGCACCCCCGCCCCAGGCAACCCCACCAGGTTAAAGGCCGGAAGACCCGGCCCGACATGAACCTCGACACGCACAGGCACAGCCTCAAGGCCGAACAAGGCACGGCTGGACACCACTGCAAGCGACATGACCTACCCCCAATGCACAAGCGCCACAGTCGGGAGGCGAACTTTCCTGACCAATCTGTTGATGCTTTGACCAATACCGATCAGTTTGCCGCATGGACAGGCGCAACGGGGAGCACGCCGGACAAAATGGTCAGACCGGGCAAACCCCTGTCTGACCCGGTGCGCGGCCACACAGAACCCGTTCTGGGTATGCAATAGCGGCCCTGCCCGCCGTATTGGCACGAAAACCTGGCCAGAGAATTCAGGCGTCGGGACCTGTCTGGCTGGCACTGGCCTCAAGCGCTGCCAGTCGGGTTTCAAGGGCTGCCACGCGTGCCAATGCCTTTTCCAGCACTGCCGCCTGAATGTCAAACTCTTCGCGCGTCACCAGATCCAGCTTTGAAAACGTCTGTGCCATCATGGCCTTGACGTTGCGTTCAATGTCAGCCGCCGGGCTGTTCTTGATCATTTCGGACACATTTTTCTGCAGGTCTTCAAACCAGTCAGTGCGATTCATCATGCCAAACTCCTGAAAAACATTTGAATGGTGCCAGTGTAAATAAAAACGGGCGCATCGTGCGCCCGTTGCTTACTGCCTGCCCCGTTACGGCGGAGCTAGCGATTGAGTCAGGACTTGACTTCGTCAGCCACCTTCTCGGCACCTTCAGCGGTATTTTCAGCGGCATTGCCAGCAGCATCTTTGGCTTTGTCAGCCATTTCAGCAGCACTGGCGGCCGCCTTGTCAGCGACTTCCTTTGCGCCGTTCAATGCGTCCTGGATAGCTTTGTCAGCATCGCTGGCACCTTGCTTGATGGCGTCACCCACCTTGCTGGCGGCTTCACTGGCCTGGTCGCGCACTTCAACAGCTTTTTCTGCAACCGCGTCAGTTGCATTTTGAACGGCTTCGCCAACAGTTGGTTTTTCAGCGGGCGCGTGCTGCTCAACCGCTGGCGCAGCTGCTGGTGCGGACGCCGGCTCTTCTTTGGAGCATGCAGCAAGAATACCGGCAGAAGCTACCAAGGCAATAATGGCCAGATGTTTACGTTGTGTTTTCATGCGTGTTCCTGAGAGAAGTTACTGAAGGTGGTTACAATTCTAGCGAACCAGGTCAAAAAGTCGACCCTATTAGTGTAAGCCCTAATTACAAAAATAATAATTTACACTCAATAGAATCAGCATAAACCATTGCATGACAATGGCTTGAATAATCCAGCTGCCAACTACGGGTATACATCACGACACAATACCCGCACGATCTTCCGTGGTTTGTTACAAAATACGCCCCTGCCGTGAAGATCAGATCACCCTGGTGCAGAACCTCGCAAAGACAGCACCGCAATGGTGCAATTCGCCTTGCATGCACCATTTGCGAACCGTGCCACCGATTGTCAACATCATTTCGCACCCATTACAGACAACACCTGCACCCGTTACCCCCTTATATCTCACCCACCAGCACCGCATGCGTTCACAACGCTGACAACGCCTGTGCCATCAGCAGTTATCCGGCCCATTGACCAATCCTACCCAAAAACTGGCACGCAATTTGCTTCAAGGGAACTGATCGCCCTCTAAAAGGAAGCACATCATGAAACTCATAACCGCAATCATCAAACCATTCAAGCTGGACGAAGTCAGGGAAGCACTGGCCGAAGTCGGTATTCAAGGCATGACGGTGACAGAAGTCAAAGGCTTCGGACGCCAGAAAGGTCATACCGAGCTGTACCGGGGTGCCGAATACACCGTGGACTTCCTGCCCAAACTACGCATCGAACTGGCCGTCACCGACGACCAGGTCGAACGGGCGGTTGAAAGTCTTTGCGCCGCCGCACACACCGGCAAGATCGGCGACGGAAAGATTTTCGTCACTCCCCTTGAACAAGTCATCCGTATCCGCACCGGCGAAGACGGCGATGCCGCAATCTAGGAGTTACTAAAATGAATGCAGCCGATTTTGTATGGGTCAGCGTCTCAACGCTGCTGGTTTTAATGATGGTCGTACCCGCCCTGGCCTTGTTCTACGGCGGGCTGGTGCGGTCCAAGAATGTGCTGTCTGTACTGGCACAAGTCCTGACCACCTTTTCCCTGGCCATAGTGGTCTGGTTCGTCTACGGTTATTCCGTTGCGTTCACTGAAGGCAATGCCTTTTTCGGCGGCTTTTCCCGCCTGTTTTTCAGCGGCATGGCCAACCTGGACACTGGCGAATACGTCATGGCCGGCACAATTCCTGAAATCAGCTTTGCTGCCTTCCAGGCGACATTTGCCGGCATTACCTGCGCACTGATCGTTGGTGGTCTGGCCGAGCGCGTCAAGTTCTCTGCCGTCATCATTTTCACCCTTATCTGGGTCACCTTCGCCTACCTGCCCATCGCCCACATGGTCTGGGGCCCCGGCGGATGGCTGCTTGAAAAAGGCGCGCTTGATTTTGCCGGCGGCACCGTCGTTCACATCAACGCCGGCGTTGCAGGGCTGGTGGGTGCGTACTACCTCGGCCCGCGCCTGGGCTACGGTCGGGAAGCCATGCCCCCGCACAACCTGCCCATGACCATGATTGGCGGTGCGCTGCTGTGGGTCGGCTGGTTCGGTTTCAACGCCGGCTCGGCACTGGGTGCCAACGAAACCGCTGCCCTGGCCTTCTTCAACACCCTGGTTGCCACAGCCGCTGCCGTGCTGGCCTGGCTGTTTACTGAATGGGTAGTCAAAGGCAAGCCATCCATGCTGGGTGCCGTATCGGGTGCCGTCGCTGGCCTGGTCGGCATTACGCCCGCCGCTGGCCTGGTTGGCCCCGTCGGTGCACTGGTCATTGGTGCCCTGACCGGTGCGGCCTGCGTCTGGGGAGTCAATGGCCTGAAGCGCATGTTGCGTGCTGACGACTCACTGGATGTTTTTGGTATTCATGCCCTGGGTGGCATTGTGGGTGCCGTTCTGACCGGCATTCTGAATGCCAAGGCAATGGGCGGCCCCGGCCTGGACAGTGCCGCCGACATTTTGCCCCAGCTGTGGGTTCAGATTGAAGGCATTCTGGTGACGTTCGTCTGGACAGGTGTGGTTGCTGTTGTGGCCTTCTTCATTGCCGACAAACTGTGCGGCCTGCGTGTCAGCCCCGAAGCCGAGCGCGAAGGTCTGGACATCAGCACCCACGGAGAATCGGCCTACACCCGCTAAAGCGGAAGTCGCCGGGCAGAAACTGCCCGGCGCCATCAGACACAAAAATGATCTGATACCAGCGCCTTGAAAACAGTCTGGTAGCGACATTGAAAAAAAAGAAACAAAACCAGCACCGGGTGGGAATTATGCATTACCTGGCACCAGCCGAAGATAAGCAGACTAGCCAGCCGCCAAGGCCGACAAATCGATACGTTCAGCCCGGTTAAGCGCCGAGGCCACCTTGACACGAAGTGCGTTGGTATGCGACTGACGCACTTCTTTTTTAATATCAAGCAATTGCTGCGGATGCATGGAAAATTCCTTCAGCCCAAGCCCCAGCAGCATGCGGGTAACCTGCGAGTCACCCGCCATTTCACCACACACTGCCACCGATTTACCCGCACGGTCGGCTGCGTTGATGGTGTGTGAAATAAGACGCAACACAGCCGGATGCATCGGGTCGTACAAATCGGCGACAGCATTGTCTGCACGGTCGATGGCAAGCGTGTACTGGATCAGGTCATTGGTACCGATCGACAGGAAATCAAGCTGATCGATAAAGGGTTCAATGGCAATGGCAATGGCGGGAATTTCGACCATGGCACCAATTTCGACGTTTTCACCATAGGGTTGATCACGTTCGTCCAGCTCTTTGCGGGCGTGATCCAGTGCCCGTTTGACCGCATGCACTTCATGCATATGGGAAATCATGGGTACCAGAATACGAACCCGACCATGGGCCGACGCCCGTAACAACGCGCGTAACTGGGTACGGAAAAGATCGGGGTTTGCCAGACAATAACGGATGGCCCTAAGCCCCAACGCCGGGTTGGTGGCCACGGTGGTATCGCCGTCAAGGGTTTTATCGGAACCGATATCAAGTGTGCGAATCGTTACCGGGCGCCCTTGCATGGTCTTGACCACTGTGGCGTACGCCTCGTATTGCTCTTCCTCATCGGGCAGGCTTTGCCGGCCCATGAACAAAAACTCGCTGCGGAACAAACCAATACCATCGGCCCCCGCCGCCAAGGCCTGCTCGGCTTCTTCAGGCAGCTCTATGTTGGCTTCAAGCAGGATGCGCACGCCATCAAGGGTAACGGCCTCGGCGTCACGCAGTAGTGCCAACGCGGCCCGGTCGTCGGCATAGGCTTCTTGCCGGCGCCGATATTGTTCAAGCACAAATTCCGGTGGGTTTACCAGCACCGCACCGGTCATGCCATCAACAATCAGCAAGTCACCGTCTCGGACCAGCGAGCGCACACTGCCCATGCCAACTACGGCAGGTACGTTCATGCTGCGCGCAACAATGGCGGTATGCGATGTAGGCCCACCCAGATCGGTCAGAAACGCACCAAAGTGGGCGCCGCGCAAACGCAGCATATCGGCCGGAGAAATATCACGGGCAACAACAATCAGCTCACCCGCTTGCACGGACTGGAAGTCTGGCAACGCGACTGGCCGACCCGACAACACCCGCAAGACACGTTCGATAACCTGACGGATATCGGCACCGCGTTCGCGCAGGTACTCGTCTTCAATGGCAGCAAACTGTTCGGCCAGCGTTTGCCCCTGGGTTGTCAAGGCCCATTCCGCGTTGTACAAACGCTCGGCAATCAACAGGCAGGCCTGCTCGGACAGCATGCGATCGGCCAGCAACATGCAATGAACCGTCAGCAACGGCCCCATTTCGCGGGGCGCATCGTCGGGCAGATGATCAATCATGTGCTGCAGTTCGCCCTGAGCCTGCACCAGCGCATCTTTGAGGCGCTGGCACTCAGCCTCGACATCTTCGGGCTGAATGCGATAGTGCACGACCTCGAGGGCGGCCGCACCCATAACTACCGCCCGGCCAATCGCGTAACCGCGAACCACGGCCTGACCACGCAGGCATAGCATGGGACCAGCCGAACCGGAAACAGACGAAGCAGGATAGCTCATGACAGGATCCGCGACTTACTGGCCTTCGCCAAACTTGTTATCGAACAAGGCTTTGATTTCAGCAAGGGCAGCATCGGCATCGGCGCCTTCCGCATCAACGGTAACAGTAACACCCAAACCAGCCGCGAGCATCATGACGCCCATGATGCTTTTTGCGTTAACACGCTGAGCGCCACGCGCAATAAACACCTCGGTTTGCGCGAAGCGCGAGGCAAGTTGGGTAAGTTTGGCGGCAGCACGGGCGTGCAAGCCTAATTTGTTGCTGACGACAATATCGATAGACGGCATAGTAATTATTCTGTTCAGGTAGGCCACAACGCACGGGCTTTGCGTACGTTCATGCTAAATATTAAGACGGGTCACCGGCGCACACAATACCCCGCGTCGCGGCAGCGCGCACAGCACGCAGAAATTCGGGAAAATTATCGCGTGGTGCCGTCAAGGCCTTGAGCACCATGCATAAATTGGCACCGGCCATCACTTCAACCTCAAAACCATCAGAGCGTGCCAGTT
>JBAYOZ010000049.1:0-10925 GCA_041677965.1 Pusillimonas sp. | reverse complement strand
TGTAGTGCCTATTCTGCGGGCGGGTATTGGCATGCTTGACGGGGTGCTGACCCTGGTGCCCGGTGCCAAGGTCAGTGCGGTTGGTATTGCGCGCAACGAAGAAACCCTTGAGGCACAGACTTACCTTGAACGCCTGGCAGGTTCCCTTGAGCAGCGCCTGGCCCTGATTGTCGACCCCATGCTGGCCACCGGCGGGTCAATGGTTGCCACCATCGACATGCTCAAGAAGGCCGGCGCCATCAATATTCGTGCGCTGGTGCTGGTAGCGGCGCCTGAAGGCATTCAGGCGGTTGAATCGGCCCACCCTGATGTGCATATTTACACGGCATCGATCGACAGCCACCTGAATGAAGACGGGTACATTATTCCCGGCCTGGGTGATGCCGGGGACCGGATTTTCGGTACCCGACAGAAAGAGGATTAGTATTTTGTCTGGCCCGCTATTACTGTAGTATGGGGGCGAACCATTCAACAGCTCAAAGGAGATTTCCATGGCTGACAAAGATTTAAAGGCTCAAGAAGAAGAGTTTATCGATGGCATCAAGGAAAGCCTTGATGATGCCGAGCGATTGCTGCGTGAAGCGGCTGACCTTACCGGCGATAAGGCTGTGCAAATGCGCGAGCGCGCTCTTGACTCCTTACGTCGTACACGCCTGGCGCTGTACGACACCCAAGATGCCATGCTCGAAAAAGGCCGTCGCGCAGCGCGTGTCACTGACGAATATGTCCACGACAAACCGTGGCAGGCCATTGGCCTGGCCGGCCTGACGGGCCTGCTGGTTGGCATTCTCATCAGTCGTCGTTAGGCAGGCGGGTCAACGCATGGCTTTGGGCCAGTCAGTCAGCGATCTTGGCGCCACCGCATTGTCGGTGGTTCGTACGCGCCTCGAGCTCTTTTCCCTCGAGGCGGCTGAACAGCGCTCGCGTATGGTACGCCTGCTGGTCATGGCGTTTGGTGCGCTGGTGTGCCTTTTGCTGGCGGTCTTTGTTTTTACACTGATGGTGGCGCTTTACTTCTGGCCCACCGAGCACCGTTTTCTGGCGTTGGCCATGCTGGCGCTGGTTTATGCGTTTTTTGGCGGCGCCTTGTTCTGGGCCGTGCGGCGGGCCCTGGTCAACGACCCGCCACCGTTTTCGGCCACCCTTGACGAATTACGCCGTGACGCCGCGTTGCTAGATTGCGCGCGTGCTCCTGCCGGGGCTTCGCGCCCTGAACATAACGCTGCTTCAGAAACGAGGTCTGTCTGATGGCTGGCAAAATGTCACGCATGCAGGCCCGCGAATTGCGCATCGAACTGCTGCGCGCCAGGGCGGCCATAGAGCGTCAGAATCTGCGCAAATATTCCGCCCAGCTTTCAGACGACCTGAAACCGGGCAATCTGGTCAGGGGCATGCTGCCCGCAAGTCTGGCTGAAGGCAGCACGTCCGGTGTGCTGGTGCAAGGCGCCGGCTTGCTGGCGCGCTACCCGTTTTTATTGTCTGCCCTCAGTGGCCTTTTTTCAGCGTCGGGTCGTGGGCGTTCAAGCCGGCGTTTGTTGCGTGTGGTGGTGGGGGTTGCGCTGGGCTGGCAAGCCCTGAAGCTGGCCCGCCCCAAAAAAAGCGCTAACAACTCATAGGCCCAGGGTTTCCCACAGCGCATCAACGCGTTTGCGCACATCGGCATCCATGGCAATGGGGGTGCCCCATTCACGCTGGGTTTCACCGTCCCACTTGTTGGTGGCATCCAGCCCCATTTTTCCGCCCAGGCCTGATACTGGCGAAGCAAAATCAAGGTAGTCGATCGGGGTGTTTTCTACCAGAACCGTATCGCGTACCGGGTCCATCCGGGTTGTCATGGCCCAGACCACTTCCTGCCAGTTGCGTGTGTCGATGTCGTCGTCGACCACAATAATGAACTTGGTGTACATGAACTGTCGCAATACGCTCCAGAGCCCGAACATGACCCGTTTGGCGTGGCCAGGGTATTGCTTGCGTATTGAAACGACGGCCAGACGGTAGCTGCACCCTTCGGGAGGCAGGTAAAAATCAACAATTTCGGGTAGTTGGCGTTTTAGTAATGGAACGAACACTTCGTTCAGGGCAACGCCCAGTACCGCCGGTTCGTCGGGGGGTTTGCCCGTATAGGTGCTGTGGTAAACCGGGTTGCGTCGCATGGTGATGCGCTCAACGGTGAATACCGGGAACCAGTCTTGCTCATTGTAGTAACCGGTGTGGTCGCCATACGGCCCTTCAAGCGCCATTTCGTAGGTGTTTGATTTGGGTGGCGCCACACCTTCGGGGACGTTCAGGGGGGTCGCGTCGGGGTGGTTGGCCGGCAGAATATGTCCTTCCAGGACAATTTCAGCATAGGCCGGTACCGATAAATCACTGCCGATGGCTTTGGTCAGTTCAGTGCGCGAACCGCGCAGCAAGCCTGCAAACTGGTATTCAGACAGGCTGTCGGGCACCGGGGTAACAGCCCCCAGAATGGTAGCCGGGTCGCAACCCAGAGCCACGGCAATCGGGAATGGTTTGCCAGGGTTGGCCAGGGCATGGTCGCGGAAATCAAGCGCACCGCCACGGTGCGACAGCCAGCGCATGATCAGCTTGTTGCGCCCGATAAGCTGCTGGCGGTAAATGCCCAGGTTCTGGCGTTTTGCATTGGGGCCGCGTGTAATAACCAGCCCCCAGGTCAGCAGGGGGGCAATATCGCCTGGCCAGCAGTGCTGCAACGGGATGTTGTTCAGGTCGACGTCGTGGCCTTCAAGAACAATGTCGTGGCAAGGGGCGCTTTTGATGTTTTTAGGGCTCATGTCCCAGAGCGCCGATTTCAGCATCGATACTTTGGCAATGGCGTCGCGCAACCCTTTGGGTGCTTCGGGCTCGCGCAATGATGCCAGCAGTTCCCCGATATCGCGCAGGGCACTGACGTCTTCTGCGCCCATGCCAAGGGCCACCCGCCGCGGTGTGCCAAACAGGTTGGTCAGTACCGGCATTTTTGCCGGCGCATTATTGTGTGTGGCATTTTCAAACAGCAGTGCCGGACCCTGTTTTTTCAGAACGCGGTCGCTAAGATCGGTCATTTCAAGCCGTGTCGAAACCGCCGGTTTGATACGCTTGAGTTCGCCAATGGCTTCGAGTTGCGTTATAAAGTCGCGTAAGTCACGATATTTCAAAAGACTCTCCAGGCAAGGCCCATAATGCAGATCGGTTCGGGCGCGGCGCTTGGCCGTGCTTTTCGCAGTTTACGTCATCAGCTCAGCGAGCTGGTGCATGTGTGCGCCGTATATCTGGGTCTTGCGGCACTGGTGACATTCGCGCTCAGTGTTACGGTTCCAGCCTTGCGTGAGCAAACCCGTGAAGTTCATACGGCGTTGCTGGCCAGTCTCAAGCCGGCCGTGTTGCAAGATGATCTGCTGGCGGGCGGGCGGTTGTTTTCCACAGACCATTTGCTTCCCGGCGGGGAAACCTCTGCGTCTGAAGTGCCCGAGCCCCCGGGCGTTGGTGATCAGTCATTTTCGCAGGTGCTGGCGGGTACCGATACCTTTGCCGTACCAGGTGTCAGCCGTGCGCAAAGCCAGGCACTGCGCAGCTATATCGCACGCAAGTATCGCATTGCCCACAAGGCAGCCGGCGTATTGATTCAGAATGTATTTCGTGTCGCCAAAGAATTTGACCTTGATCCGCAGTTGATTCTGGCGGTTATTGCCATTGAGTCGCGTTACAACCCGTTTGCCGAAAGCTCGGTTGGGGCGCAGGGTCTGATGCAGGTCATGACCCGGGTTCATAAAGACAAATTTGAACAGTTTGCCGATGGCCCCGATGCGGCGTTGAACCCGCTGGCCAACATTCAGGTTGGTTCGCGTATTTTGCGCGACTGCATCAAGCGGCGAGGTTCGGTGCCGGGTGGTCTGGCCTGTTACGTTGGCGCCACCGGCCCGGGCGATGGTGGCTATGGGGCCAAGGTGCTGGCCGAGCGCCGGCGCATTGCGCTGGCATCAGGTATACCTATTCGCTAGCAGGGTTTTCGGGGGCGTTTGCGGCGCGGGGCGCCCGAACCGCACCCTCAGAAATGACGGCGGGTCAGCTTCCGATAAACCGGGCCATGCGTTGAACGGCTTCTTCCAGCCGGTCAAGGCCCAGGGTGTACGAGAAACGCAACATGTGTTTTGCGTGGTGGGGGCCAAAGTCGCGGCCAGGCACTGCGGCGACATGGGCTTCGTGCAAAAGTTGCTGTGAAAATGCGTCGCTGTCATTGCTGTGCCGCCGGATGTCAGCGTACACATAGAACGCTCCGTCAGGCTTGACCGGTACGTCAAGGCCCAGCTTTTCAAGCTGGGGTAACAGGTAGTTCAGGCGCTGCTCGAACGATTGCCGCCGGTTTTCGTAGACGTGCAGTACATCGGGTTCAAAGCAGGCCAGGGCGGCGTGCTGGGCCAGGCTGGGGGCGCAGATGGTCAGGTTGGCGGCCAGTTTATCGAGTGCCGGGATCATGCTGGCCGGGGCGATCATCCAGCCCAGTCGCCAGCCTGTCATGTGAAAATACTTCGAGAAACTGTTGATGATGATAATGTCGTCATCGATGGCCAGTGCGCTTTGTGGTTTTTCGCCGTAGTACAGGCCCAGGTAAATTTCATCCATGATGATGAAACCATCGCGTTTGCGCACCTCGGCAACCAGTGCAGTCAGTTCTTCAGACGAAATCCGGGTGCCGGTCGGGTTGCTGGGCGATGCCACCAGAACGCCGCGCGTTGTCGGGCCCCAGTGCGTGCGCACATCTTCGGCTGACAGTTGAAAGCGTTTCTCGGGTGTTGACGGGATCAGCTTCGGTACGCCGCCGGCAGCGATGACGAAATTCTGGTTGGCCGGGTATGAGGGGTCAGGCAACAATACTTCGTCGCCGGGGTTAATCAGGGCCAGGGTGGCGAGCAACAGTGCACCGGATGCCCCTGCGGTTACCACGACACGCGCGGGGTCAACGCGGGCGTTGAACTGTTCGGTGTAAAAGGCGGCAATTGTCTCGCGCAGGGCCGGCAGGCCCAACGGGGGTGTGTAGGCCGACAGGCCAGCCGCTGATGCGCGATTCAGTGTTTCCACAACCGGGGCAGGTGCGGTAAAGTCCGGTTCGCCGATTCCCAGGCTGATGACATCATGCCCCTGGGCGTTTAGTGCGTTGGCTTGTTTGAATAATTCGACGGCATAGAATGGCAAAACCGCGTTGCATCGCTGGGCCAGTGTGGGCATGGTGAATCTCTGTGGTGGGCGCTGCCCGGCAGCGCATGGGTCAATCAAGTCGTTATTAAATCTCATAACGCGGTACAAAGGAAATCTGTCATGGTCTCAACGTCCCGTCGCGCCTTCTTTACCGGGCGGCGTACAGCCCAAACGGCATGGGGGCAGTTCAGCCAGAGCCTGCAGCGCGTAATCTCCGGTACGTTTCACGACGATGGCGAATACGATGGTTGCGGCCGAGGGCGCTTGTCTGCGGGTGGCCCCGCCGATGTCCGTCATGCCCTTGAACTGTGTGCCTTGCATGGGGTCGTGCTGCAGCTTGATGGCCTTGACTATGCGTCATTTCCGGTCGGGCAGTCAGTGCTGCGCGTTGATCCGCGGCAAGGCCAGGCGCAATGCCAGGCCTTGCCCGATGCCCCGCACCTCTGGTTTGTGCAACCGGGTTGTCTGGTCGGTGAGCTGCAGCAGGCCGGCGTGCGACAGTTCGATGATTTCCCCGGTTACCTTAGCGTGGCGGCCTGCGTGGCCGATCGAACCCTCATGAACTGGCCAACCGGTCAGACCTGGCGTTCGGGGTTGATGCTGGCCTCGGTAGTGTTGGCCGATGGTTCAACCGGTGTTCTGGGTGCGTTTGGCCCCGGGAACCGCAAGCCACTTGACAGCCTCACGTTGCAAAATCTGGTACCCGGCCTGTTCAGGTTGGCTGCCGATGTGCCTGCGCGCGACTGTGCGAATGCCGGGTATTGGCCAGGCCGTTATCGTCTTGATGCCCTGATGCCAGCAACCGGCCGAGTGATCAATCTTTCGCATCTGTTGTTGGGCCATGGCGGTGACCTGGCCTGGGTTGACTGGATGGTGTTCGAGTCTGTGCCAGAGCCGGTAACGCCCCCCGTATTGCAGGGGTGGGGGCAGCAGGCTGGTCAGCCTGATGATCTCTGGTATACGGCGCAGGGTATTGATCTGCAGGTGAAGGGTCTGTTTGATCCGGGCGGCGTTTTTCCCCACCCGGGTCAGGATCTCTGATTTTTCCGTCGGTGGCTGTAAATATCCGGTTTGAAGCGCCCCGTGTTGCGAATCCGGGGCTAGAATGATTACCCTCTGTTGTTCGTTCATTCGGGTAAAGATCTATCATGGAAGAAAACCTCCGCAAAGCCGCCCTTGACTATCACGAGAAGGGACGCCCCGGGAAAATTGCCGTCACCCCGACCAAGCAGCTTTCCAATCAGCGCGACCTGATGCTGGCGTACTCGCCTGGCGTCGCGGCTGCCTGCGAAGAAATTGTGGCCAACCCTCAAAATGCGCGCCGATACACAAGCCGCGGTAATCTGGTCGGGGTCATCACCAACGGTACAGCGGTTCTGGGTCTTGGCAACATTGGTGCCCTTGCGTCCAAGCCTGTCATGGAAGGCAAGGCGGTTCTGTTCAAAAAGTTTGCGGGTATTGATGTTTTCGACATCGAAATCAACGAGTCTGATCCCGACAAGCTGGTGGAAATCATTGCCGGCCTGGAACCAACGTTTGGCGGTATCAACCTTGAAGATATCAAGGCACCCGAATGTTTCACCGTAGAACGCAATCTGCGCGAGCGCATGAGTATTCCGGTGTTTCACGACGACCAGCACGGTACGGCAATTTGCGTAGCCGCAGCCTTTATTGGCGCGCTCAGTGTGGTTGGCAAGAAGGTAGACCAGGTCAAGGTGGTGGTTTCGGGGGCGGGTGCTGCGGCATTGGCCTGCCTGGAACTGATGGTTGATCTGGGCTTGCCGGTTTCGAATATATGGGTATCCGACATTGAAGGTGTGGTCTACAAGGGCCGCACCGTCCTTATGGACCCCGAAAAAGAACGTTACGCCCAAGACACAGAAGCACGCAAGCTGGGCGACGTAATTGCCGATGCGGATGTCTTTCTGGGACTTTCTGCCGGTGGCGTGCTAAAGCCAGACATGGTGGCACGCATGGCGCCCAACCCCATCATTCTGGCCCTGGCCAACCCCAACCCCGAAATCCTGCCTGATGATGCCCATGCCGTGCGCAACGATGTGGTCATGGCCACCGGGCGTTCTGATTACCCGAACCAGGTCAACAACGTCCTGTGCTTCCCGTATATTTTCCGTGGCGCCCTTGATGTCGGTGCCACCACCATTACACGTGGCATGGAAAAGGCGGCGGTCTATGCGATTGCGGCTCTGGCCCAGGAAGAACAAAACGATGTGGTCGCGGCTGCTTACGGTACGTACGGTGTTTCGTTCGGCCGTGAATACCTTATTCCCAAACCGTTTGATCCGCGCCTGATCCTGCGTATTGCACCGGCGGTGGCCAAAGCGGCCATGGACGATGGCGTTGCCACACGGCCTATCGAAGATTTTGACGCCTACGCCGAAGAGCTGCAACAGTTCATGTACCGGTCGGGCGGTTTCATGAAACCGCTGTTTTCAGCAGCCAAGGCCATGGTGCGCGATGGCGGCAAGGCCCGTATTGTGTTCACCGAGGGCGAAGACGAGCGTGTTTTGCGCGCGGTTCAGATCATTGTCGACGAAAAAATCGCCAGGCCGATTCTGGTCGGGCGTCCCGAGGTTCTGGAAGCCCGTATCAAGCGCTTTAACCTGCGTTTAAAGCTGGGAGTCGATGTCGAGGTCACCAATCCCGACTTTGACGAACGCTTTCATAATTACTGGACAACCTATTGGGAACTGATGTGCCGTCGTGGCATCAGCAAAGAAATGGCGCGTGTCGAGATGCGTCGCCGTTTGACGCTGATTGGTGCCATGATGGTTCGCATGGGCGATGCCGATGGCCTTATTTGCGGTACGGTGGGGTCGTATGCCGACCATCTGCGCTTTATCGACGAAGTTATCGGCAAGGCTCCCGGCGTCAATACCTACGCGGCCATGAACATTTTGTTGCTGTCTGAACGTACGGTCGCCCTTGCCGACACCCACGTCAACGATGATCCTACCGCTGAACAAGTGGCAGAAATCACCCTGATGGCCGCCGAAGAAATGCGCCGCGTCAATACCGAGCCCAAGGTAGCGTTGCTGTCACGTTCGAATTTCGGTACCGGAAGCTCGGCATCAGGTTCAAAAATGCGTCAGGCCCTCGATATCGTGCGCGAGCGCAATCCCGAACTTGAGGTTGACGGTGAAATGCATGGTGACTGCGCACTTGACGAATCGTTGCGCGAGCGCATTTTGCCTTCCACAACGCTCAAGGGGGCTGCCAATCTGTTGATCTGCCCCAACGTTGACTCGGGAAATATCGCCTATAACTTGCTCAAAACCGCAGCTGGTGGCAATGTGGCGATCGGGCCGTTTTTGTTGGGTGCCAATGCGCCGGTCCACATTCTTACGTCCAGTTCCACGGTACGGCGTATCGTCAACATGACAGCCATGACTGTCGTTGACGCCAATACCAAAGAGCTTGGCCGTTAATGCGATAGGTCAATTTTCCAGAGGCGCTCTAATGACTCAAACCGCGTTTGAACTACAGCTGAAAAAAGGGGGGCAGCTTGATACAGCGTCAGTCACCCGTGATGACCTCGCCGAGCAGGCCCAGGCCTTGGGTCTGGCCTGTCATGTTGTTGAGTGCGACCGGGCCCGCAGCCGCTCTGCCGTGCTTCGGGCCGTCGTCAAGGCTGTTGATTTTCCCGAGTTTTTTGGCGGTAACCTTGACGCGCTGTACGACTGCCTGTGTGACACGGTAATTGACCAGAAAGTCGGCGTATGTCTGTGGTTCCACAACCTGCATTCAGGCGACCCGGCTTTGGCTGAAGATGCCACGGCCATCGAAGCCGTTTGTCGTGATGTTGTCGATTACGCGGCCAACAATGGTCGTGTCTTTGTATTTGCCATCGAGCACGCCGGCAAGCATCCCGACCCTGAACCAGGTGTAGCCCCGATGCCATACTCAGGCAGTTAACCGGTCAGTTCCAGCGCTTCAGCGCACTGATGGCTGCCACCATTGCAACGCCGGCGGTTTCTGTACGTAATACGCGCGAACCGAAAGTGATGCGGGTGGCCCCTTTTTTTTCTGCTATTGCCAGTTCGTCGTCCGACCAGCCGCCTTCAGGGCCGATCAAAATCGTGAGGTTTTGGCAGGTGGTGCCTGAAATGGCCTGGGCCAGGCTCAGGTTGGCCTCGGGGTGGCACAGCAGTGCCTTGGTATCAGGTGTGCCCTGATTCAAAAATTCTGCCAGCGACACCGGCGTATTAATCTGTGCCAGACGGTTGCGTCCACATTGCTCGCTGGCCGATTTCACGATTTTTTCCCAGTGCTGCAATCGCTTTTCAAGACGCGGCCCCGAAAGCTGCAAAACGCTGCGTCGTGCGGCAATTGGCACAATGCGGTGCACCCCCAGCTCTACCGCCTTTTCAATGATCCAGTCCATCTTGTCGCCCGAGGCCAGCCCTTGAACCAGGGTAAGCGTGCCGGGCAGTTCGCGCTCAACCGGATTCTTTTCGCCCAGACGAGCGCAGGCCTGTTTGCCGTCAATTTCCAGAATAGTGTCGTACTGTCCCCCTGATCCATCGAAAAGTACGATCGGGGTGTTGTTTTTCAGCCGCAATACGCGAACGGCATGATGGGTCAGCGCGTCAGGTAACGGCAGAGTCTGATTTGCCGAGAGGGGAGATGGACAGTAAAAACGTGGCGAAGACATAGTGTTGACAACGGTTTCGAGGTGATCGGGTAGCGGCGCAGAGCGTGGTTTTACACGGCGGCGGGCATGAATCAAGCAGTGTATTAGGTTTGGATGTAACGGGTTAATTCTTACCGGGGTGTTAAAATGCCGGGCTTTGCAATCCTTCTTTATCGGGGTTTGCCCTAGTTTGCGGGCCCGCCCACGTTTTGCGAGTGTTAAATGAGCCAATCGCCCACCCAAGATTCATCCCTGGCCAACGCCGTCCGCGCCCTGGCAATGGATGCAGTCCAGCAAGCCAAGTCCGGTCACCCCGGCGCCCCGATGGGTATGGCCGACATTGCCGAAGCCCTCTGGACACGCCATCTGCGCCACAATCCTGCCGATCCGGCCTGGGCCAACCGCGACCGGTTCGTGTTGTCCAATGGCCATGGTTCGATGCTCATTTACGCCTTGCTGCACCTCAGTGGCTACGATCTGCCCATCGATGAGTTGCGCAATTTCCGCCAGTTGCACTCGCGTACGCCGGGTCACCCCGAAGTCGGTATTACGGCGGGGGTTGAAACCACCACAGGCCCACTGGGCCAGGGTGTCAGCAATGCCGTCGGTATGGCACTGGCCGAGGCTTTGCTGGCCAAAGAGTTCAACCGCGACGGTCACGACGTTGTCGATCACTACACCTATGCCTTTGTGGGCGACGGCTGCCTGATGGAAGGCATTTCGCACGAGGCCTGCTCCCTGGCCGGTACGCTGGGCCTGTCGCGTCTCATCGTGTTCTACGATGACAACGGCATTTCCATCGACGGTGAAGTCAAGAACTGGTTTGCCGACGACACCCCGGCCCGCTTCGAGGCCTACGGCTGGAACGTCCTGCGCGGTGTGGATGGCCACGACAGCAATGCATTGGATGCCGCCATCAACCAGGCACGTGCCCATGGGGCTGCAGGCCGTGGTCCCACCCTGATTTGTTGCCACACCATCATCGGAAAAGGCGCGCCCACCAAGGCAGGCACCGAAAAAGTACACGGCGCACCGTTGGGCGCAGATGAGATTGCTGCCGCCCGCAAGGCCATGGGCTGGT
>JBAYOZ010000048.1:0-10968 GCA_041677965.1 Pusillimonas sp. | reverse complement strand
CATCCTGGGCGATGCGCCGCGCCGCCAGGGCAGCGTCAAGCGATGCCTGTGCTTCTTGCACCCCTTGTTCAAGGTCTCGGGCATCAAGGCGAAAAAGCGTGTCATCAGCCCTGACGATTTGACCCGCATTGACGGCACGCTGAACAATGCGGCCTGGCACCTGAAAGGCCAATGGCGATTCGACCTGCGCCCGTACCGTACCCGACAGGCTTGACGAACCAGCGCTACCCGATTCGAGCACCCAGGTCTTGACGAACGGGGCAGAGGTACTGGCCGCCGTATCTGTGGCATTACCACACCCCGAAACAACGGCAACCGCCGCCAGAAAAAAGGCTGAAAGAAAGCGCATCAAAATTCCATTGAAAAACCCGAATGGAATCGTAACTGATTTGCCTGCTTTTTTTATACAGCCTTGGGACGCGAACGCTTGTGGATTTCACCCAGCGAGGCATAAAACGGCCCGCCCAGACGCGCTACTGGGTCAAGCGCCACGCTGTCGATGTGGCGCCCGTCGTACACCGTATTGGCCACGTGGAACGCGACAATTTCTGCGATGTACAACGTATTGATGCCCGTACCCAAGGGAACAATCTGGGTCAGGCGACATTCCATTTGCGCCGGTGACACCGCGACCCGGGGCGGCTTGACCTGGGTACTGGGCATCAGGGGAATATCGAGCACCTGGGCTTCACTGACATCGGCCGGATATTCGGCACTGCTCTGGTTCATGGCATCCAGCGCCGAGGTGGGCGTGATATTGACCACAAACTCGCCGGTTTCACGAATATTGCGGGCGGTATCTTTTAGCGTACCGTCATCTTGCAGTGCAATATTGACCGCCAGCATAGCCGGGCTGTGCGCCACATAATTGAACGAACTGAACGGCGCCACATTGACCAGCCCGGCTTCGTTCTGCGAACTGATCCAGGCTACCGGACGGGGTACCACCAGGCCGGAAACCAGCTTGTAGGCCATGCTGCCGTCGATATCGACAGCAGCAAACGAGGTCATGTCTTCGGATTGAAACGATTTCATTTAGATAAACAATTGGATTGCAGGAAGAAAAGCGTCTGAATTTAACAGTTCCACCCGCTTCTCGACAATCCGGAACCCCGCGTCAACCGGCCGCAACGTGTACACGACACGCGCACCCACAACCACCTGGTGACCGGCCTGATGCTCAAGGTAGACCAATTGCGTGCGCACCTTGGCGTAACCCGTTCCCGCTTCCTGCGTTACCAGCACCTCCGGACGCTGCACGACATGCATGCCGCGAACCCGGGGCTGCAACGAATGTGCCCGCGGGTGAGCCAGACGTTCGATGCGCAACGCCAGCAGCATTTTGGTCTCCAGGGCGATCGCCACCTGAGCTTCGGGATCGGTGTGTTCGGGTTTGATGGGCACCCAGTAAACACCGTCGTCGGCAAACAGGTCGTACCAGGCCTGATACTGACCATCATCGAGCAAACGATTTTCGTCGTAAACGAAATCAACCAGTTGAGTGTGCAAATCTGTCGCCTGCATTGTCTTATTCTCCTGTTACCGGCGACATCATCATGTCGTGCCAGGCCTTGTACTGATTACGCATGACCAGTTCGTTGTTGCCGTCTTCAAACTGCTGGTCGGGTTGCGTGGTTTCATCGGCCCGATACTGGCGCTGCAGGTTGACCCAGGGGTTACCCGCCGACGCCAGTGCCTTCTGCTGGCTTTCAAACAGGTGAACATCATCGTGAGCCACCACGCTCATGGGCGAAAACACCAGACGACTGTAGGTTTCACCGCGCTTGAGCATGGTATCGGGCGCCCCCACCGGCTGGAAGGCCCAGACCTCAAGCTGGGTAAGGTTGGCCGCCAGCGGGCGCAACACACGGATCACCTGCGGCGACCCCTTGGTGGCCAGGCCCGGATAGAACACCACGTTTTGCGGGGCATAGGCCAGCACCTCGTCGGCGCGTGCCTCGCCATGGGCGGCAACAAGCTGGTCACGGTAGCCCGGCACATCGGCGTATTCACTGTGAATGCTGAACTTGGTGCCCAGAATGCTGTGGCCGTTGGGCAGCGTGCGTGCGCCCATTTTGGTGTAGAAGTCGTAACCCGAACCAAACGGCAGCAATTGTTCCAGCGCCGTCGGGTCGGTTTCTACAAAATGCTCACCCACTTTGCGAGCAGTGACGGCCGCAGATTCGTGGGTGGAAATCGGGTGAACCGTATCGTTGATGTTTTCCAGATACATTTTCCAGTTGCACCGGATCACTGAACGGATACAGCTCTTGCCAATCTGCAACTGGCCGGTGGGCGAACGGTCGGCCATATTGTCCAGCGCCGACAACACCTCCCCAAAATAATCCGTGAACGAAGGGCCTTCCTTGGCCAGACGGGCAAACACAAAGCCACGATACGATGCCGTAGCGCCGGGCAATGGCAAACCGCCGGCCGCCTCGCTTTCCCAGAAACCGGTATTTTCGTAGCCGGCCTTCAAGGACACGGCCAGCAACGAACCGTCAAATTTGTAGCTCCAGGCATGATAAGGGCAACGCAACATGCGACCGGCGTTGCCCTGGTCTTCAAACACCAACTGCGCCCCCTTGTGCGCACAACGGTTGATGACAACACGCACCGACTTATCGGTGTCGCGCACCAGGATGACAGAGGTACCCGCCAACGTGGTGGTGATGTAGTCACCGGCATTGGGCACCTGGCTTTCATGGCCGACATACTGCCAGCCACGTGCGAAGACGCGCTCCATTTCAAGCTCGAACAGCGTTTCGTCAACATACACATCGCGATGAACTCGGCCATCGCTGACCAGGCCGGCAATGGCCCGGGGATCATTTCTGTAATCAACTTTAGTCATTTAAACCACCTCGACTTCACGGGGCCAGACCGCATTGGCGTCATCGGGGGGAACCGATGCCAGCAAGGTGCGGGTATAAGGATGCTTGGGATTACTGAACACGGCTTCGGTATCGCCCTGCTCAACCACATAGCCTTCACGCATGACGAGCACGCGATGGCACAGGTAACGAATCACTGACAAATCGTGAGAAATAAGAACCACGGCAATGCCCAGTTCGCGATTGAGTGTCAGCAGCAGGTTCATGATCAGCGCCTGAACCGAAACGTCCAGGCCAGACACGATTTCATCAGCCACCAGCAGTTGCGGAGCCATGCACAAGGCGCGGGCAATGTTGACGCGTTGCTTCTGCCCCCCGGACAACTGCGACGAGAACCGGTGCAAGGCATCTGTGGCGATACCCACCTGGTTCATCAGGCGCTCGGCGGCTTCACGACGGGCCTGCGGTGTAATACCCGGCTGCAGGTCTAGCACCTGGGTGACCAGACGTTCGACAGTACGGCGGGGGTTAAGGGCCGAATCCGGGTCCTGAAACACCATCTGGATGACTTTGCGCATTTCGGCCTGCTGTGCCGCAGTTGCCGAAGCACGCGAAAGACCATTGATCAATACCTCGCCGTCAGAGGGCTCGATCAGGCCAACCATCAGGCGAGCCACTGTACTTTTACCGCTGCCGCTTTCCCCCACCACACCAACCAGTTCACCCGGGCGAACGGTCAGTGACAAGGGCCGCAGGGCATGGAACAACGTGCCCTTGCTGCGCCCTTGATAGACCCGTGAGACTTCACGGAACTCAAGCAAGGGCTGTGCGGCGGAGATGGACGGTTCGGGCAGAACGTGCAATTCAGGCTGACGCTGACCGGCCTGGGCCCGGCAATTACCGGCACAGGCCACAAAATGGCCATCAACAATCTGCTCAAGTACCGGCACTGTCCGGGCACACACCTCGTCACGCGTCGGACAACGCCGCGAGAAACGGCAGCCTTTCAGTTCAGCCATGTCTTTCAGACCCGGCATCAGATCAGCCAAGGTCGGCAAGACATACTGTGGCCCCTCCAGACTGGGGGTGGCATTTTTAAGTGACCAGGCATAAGGGTGCAGCGGTGACTCAAGCACGGTTGCGGCTGGCCCGCGCTCGACCACATCACCGGCATACATGACAGCCACTTCGTCGCAGACATGTGCCGCCATGCGCAGGTCGTGCGTCACCAGAATGACCGCCGTGTTGTGACGGCGCTGAACCTCGCGCAGCACCCGGATAATTTGCGCCTGCGTGACCACATCCAGTGCCGTGGTGGGCTCATCAGCCACGATCAGTTCGGGGTCACCGGAAAATGCCATGGCAATCAGAATACGCTGGCACTGCCCGCCCGACAGCTGATGCGGATAACGCAGCAGCATGGCCTCGGGCTCGGGTAACCCCACTTCGGCAAGACGGGCGACACTGTACGACTGCCATTGCGCCCGCGGGATCTTGAGATGTTTCAGATGCTCGAACATCTGCTGGCGAATCGTCAGTACCGGGTTCAGGGCGGACAGCGGCTCTTGCGGAATGAACGCAATACGCCGGCCCAGAAAGGCCCGCGCATCACGACCGGTCAGGACATTGCCCTGGAACCGCACCTCACCGCTGGCAAAACGCAGGTTCGAGGGCAACAGCCCCGACAACACCCGGCCCACCATGCTTTTACCCGCCCCCGACTCGCCCACCAGGCCCAGAATACGCCCCTGTCCGACGCTGAACGAGACATTGCGAAGCAAAGCCACTTCGGTACCGGCCACCTTGACGTTGACCGAAACATTATTGAATTCAAGGACTGTGCTCATGCGTCGCTCCCACGCTTTTTCAGACGAGGATCAAGAACAATTCGTAAACCGTCGCTGAGCAGATTGAAACCCAGCACTGCAAAAATGATGCCGCACACCGGGGCCAGCAAATTCCAGCCCGCCTGATAAATCTGGTCACGACCATCGGCCAGCATCACGCCCCAGGCCACCACATCGGACGGCACCGACAGTCCCACGAAACTGAGCAGGGCCTCGACAATAATGGCCACCCCCATCTGCAGACTGAACAAGGTGATGATTAACGGTGCCACACTGGGCAAGACCTCGGCCAGCATGATGCGCACGTGTGAGAACCCCAGCAATTGGGCCGCGTAAACATATTCCCGATGACGCGCAACCAGTACCTCGGCACGCACCACACGGAAAAAGCGGGTCCAGTCGACCAGCACTACCGCCAGAATGACGTTAACCACGCCGGTACCCAGACCGACCATCAGCATCATCGAGAACACGACGGGCGGGAAAGCCATCCACAGCACCACGATGGCACTGGTGACCCGATCAAACATGCCACCCATATAGCCGGCAATAATCGCCAGCACCGTACCCAGCACCATGGCACCGGTCGCCGCCACCACAGCCACCAGCAGCGCCAGGCGACTGCCGTAAATCAGCCGTGAAAATACGCAGCGCCCCAATGAATCAGTACCCAGCGGGTACTGCGCCAACCCGCCCTCATCCCACATGGGCGGCAGCAGCGTCGCCAGCAAATCCTGGGCATTCGGGTCGTTGGGTGCCAGCCATGGCGCAAATACGGCCACACAGACAAAAATCAGAACCAGCAGCCCACCCACCAGCACCTTGGGATGAGCCAGCCACGCGCCGACAGAACTGCGCGAAGAAGTTGCAGCTAAAGTACTCATGCGTTTCTGAGCCTCGGATTAAGAACGGCATACAGCCCGTCGATGCAGAAGTTGACCGTCAGCACCATGAGGCAAAACACCAGGGCCACACCCTGAATCAGGGGAAGGTCATGATTCTTGATGGCCTGCACCATCAGGTTGCCCATGCCCGGGAATGAAAAAATCACTTCGATCAGCAGCGTGCCGCCAAACAGAAAACCGAACTGCACACCGATTAGCGTCAAGGTCGGCAATGCGGCATTCTTCAGCATGTGATGCATCAGCACCCGCCACTCGGACTGACCACGCAGGCGCGCCACCATGACGTACTGCTCGGTGGCCGTATCCAGCAAACTGGAGCGCAGCACGCGAATAATGATGGGGCTGAACGAAAGTGCCAGGGCCAATGCCGGCAGCAACAAATGCGACAGCGCGTCCCACCAGGCCGACCATTGGCCGGAAAACAGCAGCGTGATCAACAAGAACTGCCCCGCCCCGCCCGCATCAAAATCAGACCCCAATCGACCCATGAACGGCAGTACCGGGTACAACACGCCAAAGACGATGATAAGGATGATGCCCCACAGAAAAGACGGAATGGACAACAGCAGCACCAGCCCGAAATCGGCCAGTACCTCGCCTTTCTTGCCATTCAGTTTGTACAAAATAATGCCACCGGGAATCGAAATGGCCAGCGCCATGAACAGGCTGACAAACGCCAGTTCAAGCGTTGCCGGCAAGGTATCGGCCAGCAACTGAAGCACCGGTGCCCGAAAGAAAATGGATTCCCCCAGATTGCCCTGCAAGGCCTGACCCAGCCAGACCAGATATTGCCGGGCAATCGACTTGTCCAGACCCAGCGCCGCACGCAATGCGTCAGCGTCGGCCTGTGTGGCTGAAGGGGACAGCATCATGCCCAGCGGGTCGGCCGGGATCATGCGCAATACGATAAATACGACGATAGACAGGACGATGGATGTGAGCACCACCGAACCCAGCTTTCGCCCGAGAAGAAACACTATGCCTGAAGACATGCCTTACCTGCTGCAATCAACTGCGTTGTCAAAAAAAGGCGACGCCGAGGCGCCGCCCCTTGAAACACCTGACGGTGCTTTTTATTTCCAGCTGTATTCCTGGGGCAGGATGTAACCCGTCTGGTAGGTGGGCACATTCAGATTCTTGTTGTGCACCACCGTGGAAACTGACTGCAGCACCGGCAGGCTCCAGGCGTTTTCAGCCGCCTTGCGATTAAAGGCCTGATACCCTGCAATACGCTTGGCTTCGTCAGTCTGGGCATTGATGACATCAAGCTCTTGGGCCAGGGCCATGTCTTTCCAGGTTGAAAAACGCAGACGCGGGTCAAGAATGCGACCGGCGAAAATTTCAGGATCACCCGTCGCGTTGGCCCAGCTGTACAACATGACACCTGTCAATTTTGACGAATGACTCAGCTCGAGGTACTTGGCTACCGTGATTTCTTCAACCGTAGTCTTTACACCGATCTGTGACCACATTTGCGCTACCGCACGCGCCACGTCGTAATCGGACGGGAATGTGTTGTTGGTTGAGAACAGCGTGATTTCAAGCGGCTTGTCAACGCTGTAGCCGGCTTTGGCCAACTCTTCAGCGGCCTTTTTCTTGTCAAATGGAATTGAAAAGTCAGGCACATCGCCCGGCGAACCCTTGGTAGCCAGCACGGAAATCGGCTGTGCCGCGTTGTTGTAAAAGGCGCGCGACAACCCCTGCTTGTCAATGGCCATGTGCATGGCGCGGCGTACATGATCGTTCTTGAAGGCGTCTACATAACTGGGCATTTGCAGAATGTAGATTTCGCTGTACGGATACACCTTGGCTTCAAGCTTGGGGTTGTTTTTCAGACGATTGACTTCGCGCACAGGAACCTGGACGGCCATATCGACCCGGCCTGATTCAACCGCTGCTACACGGGCCGACGAGTCGGGCACGATATCGACAATGACGCGGTCAATTTTTGGCTTGCCACCCCAGTATTTGTCGAACGCTTCCAACGTAATGCGCGAACCGCGCTTGTAATCAACGATCTTGTAGGGGCCAGCACCCACAGGCCGGGCCTGGAACTCGGCTTCACCGACTTTTTCAAAGTAGGCCTTGGGCAAGATGTAGGACGACAGGAAGCCCAGGTACTTGGCAGCGGTTGGCGACGCTTTAGAAAAGCTCATGATGGCCTTGTCGGGTGCGACCACTTCCACACCACTGACGGTAGGCATCATGCCATTAAGCGACAGGGTCTTTGTATTCATGGCCCGCTCAAACGTGAACTTGACGTCATCGGCGGTCATTTTGCTGCCGTCGTGAAAGTACACATCGTCGCGCAGCGTCAGTTCAAGACGCGTGCCCGAATCGTCAAGCCAGCGATATGACTTGATAAGACGGGGGCCTGCCTGCAGGTCATCACCCACAAACAGCGGCGAATCAAATACCGCCTTGAAGATGGACTGCCCGGCCGGGAAAGTGACCGCGGTCGGATCCCAGGTAGGAATATCTACCGGAAACGCAATTTTCAGTTCCTGCCCCTGCTGGGCCTGTGCACCTGCGCCCAGCAAGCCCAAACAGGCCCCCAAGACCAGGCCCGCTGTTTTTTTACGCCATAGTTTCACGTGAATGTCCTTTTGATTTTGTGGATGTGAACCCCTTACCCCTGCCGCAGCCGCTATCGAACAGAAATAAAGCGCATTTGTCTGTTATTGCGAAAACAGTATATTGTTTCCAATCAAAAATCGTCGATAATGGTTTACCCTAGTAATTAAAACCTTAAAGATCATATGTTTACTAAAAATTAAATCAGTATAATTTATGCATTAAAAGGATTCAGGAGTCGTCATGAGCCAATCACTTCGCAACCGCATGACCTGGGATACCGGAAACGGCCAGGTGCTTGACGACACGCGCCGCTACGTCATCATCCGCAACGATGTCCTGATGGGCATCTTCAGCCGGCTTGACGCCGCCAGCGCAGCACAGGCCCTCGTCGCCTTTGAAAACTCGGTCATGCAGTCCGGGGGGCAATCGGCCCGCGCTTATTTCGATGCCCTGGGCAACGACGTCAACAAACTGCTCGACACCATGGTGGCGTTCTCGGCCGAACTGGGATGGGGGGTATGGTCATTTTCACGAACGGCCACCACGCTTGAACTGACGGTTCGCAACAGCCCGTTTGCCGCAGGCTACCCCAAGCCATCGGCAGGGCCGGTATGCCACCCTATCGTTGGCATGCTGCGTACCGTGGGCGAACTGGTTTTTGACAATCGTGTTGAAGTCCGGGAAACTCAATGCTGCTGTCACGACGTGCACGCTGCTACCTGCCACTTCACCATTTCCGCGGCTCACCCCGAAAACGCATGACAAAACCCTCACGCAAGCCAAGGGCACCAGGCAAAAAACCCAATATGCGCGAACAGGTATACACACACCTGCGCACACGCATGCAAAAAGGGGAAATCGGCCTGGACGACCGGCTTGTTGATCACGAAATTGCAACCGAGCTATCGGTATCGCGTATGCCGGTGCGCGAAGCACTGATGCAACTGAAAAATGAAGGCTTGCTTGAAGGGACATCGCGCGGGTTTGTGCTGCGCCGGTTTACGCCAACCGACATCACCCAGATCTTCGAAGTTCGGCTGCTGCTTGAACCGGCTGCGGCTGCGCAGGCCTGCAAGCATGCAACGCTTGAAGCCATTGCCCTGATGAATATCGCGGCCGAAGCCTCTGAAAAAGCCCACAACGCCGACGACATCGTTGCCTACATGGCTGCCAACAGCGCGTTTCGCTCTACCTGGATCACCCAGGTACCCAACCCGCACCTGGTCGAAATGATCAACCGGCTGGCCGCGCATTTTGAAGCGGTGCGCCTGGCCACATTGCGCAACCCCACCTACCGGGCGTCATCCCTTGAATCGACGCAACGCATCACGGCCGCGTTTCTGGAACACGACCCGCAAAAAGCCATTGAAGGGGTTCAATACAACCTGCGCAGTTCGGCAGCTTCTTACTATGCCATGCGGGGTGCGTACATTGAACAAACCCAGGGCGGGCACCAGCTGTAACGCCCGCCGGCAAGTTTCAACGCCGGCTCGGCCTGCGTGTCACTGACTACAACAGCGACACAATCAGCCAGTAAATACCGGCTGCCATCAAGGCTGATGCCGGTACCGTAATAACCCAGGCCGCAATAATCTTGGTGATCGCCGTGCGCTTGACCAGCTCGCCCCGATACACCCGTCGCATTTGCTTGTACTCTTTTTTTGTCAGGGAAACATCGGCTTCGTGCGCTTTCAGTTCGTTCAGCATGGCCTGTTTGGTTTCCATGTCGGCTGCGGCAAAACGGTCAAGATAATCTTCGACGCTGGTTTTATCGGCCCCGCTATGACGGTGCTTGATCCACTCGAGCATTTTTGAATAGTTCGATTTCAGGTGCTCACGCAAAAAGCCCACACCAAAAATACCGCCAATGGCAATGTGGGTAGAGCTGACCGGCAAGCCTAGCTGCGACGCTATGATCACCGTTACCGCAGCGGCCATGGCAATTGAAAACGCCCGCATCTGGTCAAGATCGGTAATTTCGCCCCCAACAGTGCGAATAAGCTTGGGGCCATACAAGGCCAAACCCAGGGCAATACCAATCGCGCCAATCAGCAGTACCCACAGCGGGATACCCGCCTTATCTGATACCTCGCCACGCAATACCACATCAGCAATGGCCGCCAGCGGACCAATTGCGTTGGCCACATCGTTGGCACCGTGCGCAAAACTAAGCAGCGCCGCCGCACAAATCAGTGGAAGGGTGAACAGCGTATTAATTGATTTTTTGCTATTGGCCAGCGTGGCGACCCGCTTCGCAATAACCACCCCGGTCAGCCACCAGACAAACAGTCCGATAACCGCCCCGATAAGCGTGGCCAACCAGAAATCGACCGACCAGATCTTGTTCAGCCCCTTGAGAATAAGGTACGTGGAAAACGCAAACGCCATCACCCCGATCAATATCGGCACGGTCTTGCGAGCGGCCTGAACCATATCGCTTTTATACGTAATGGCCCGCTTGATCCAGAACAGAAAACCTGCCGCAACCAAACCACCCAGTACCGGGGATACCACCCAACTGGCCACAATCGTGATCATGACCTCCCAATTGGCGGCGGCAAACCCGCCGGCCATTACACCGGCACCCAGCACAGCCCCCACAATCGAATGAGTGGTGGAAACCGGCGCCCCCACGGCTGTCGCCAGGTTCAGCCATAGTGCACCGGCCAGCAACGCTGCCGTCATCAGCGCCAGAAAATGGTCGCTGTCGGGCACGGCACTCATATCGATAATGTCGCCACGAATCGTAGACACCACATCGCCCCCGGCAATGATGGCGCCCATGACTTCAAAGATGGCTGCAAT
>JBAYOZ010000047.1:0-11031 GCA_041677965.1 Pusillimonas sp. | reverse complement strand
TCAGGTGGCGGCGCACTGGCGGCAACGTTGACAGCGCAGTCAGTCACTGACAGCACGTTAACTATCACAGGGCAGATCCTGGTCTACCCAAGCCTGGACTACACCCTGGAATACCCCTCGACTCAGTCCGTGGGTCGGGGCTACCTTCTGGAAACAGACCGTATCCGCTGGTATTTTGACAACTATTTTCAGCATGGCGAATGCCGCAAGGCCGCCTCGCCACTGAACATGCCCGCAGCCGGGCTGCCCCCGACCCTGCTTTTTACCGGTGGGTTTTGCCCGCTTCGCGATGAAGGTTACGCCTACGCCGACCACTTGCGAAACAATGCAGCCGTCTGCCAGCACGAAAACTTTCCGGACATGATCCACGCCTGGCTGAATATCCACACCCTGGCGCCAGAAGCCTGCGAATCAACATACGCCGTGATGGGCCAATGGATACAAACCGCGCTGTCACCGCCAAGGGTCTGACCTGTCTGAACCAACATCAAGCCCGACTGGAACTGCCCGTTCACCAGGTTACAGGAAGCTGAATGCAGTACCATGGCGTTTACCCTTAAAGTCAGGTTCCCCCTGCGAGAAAACACGATGCTGAACAACCTCAAACTACTGCACAAATTCATCATTCTGGGGCTTGTCGCCCTGGTCATGACCGCCCTGCCAACGGCCCTGTACGTACAAAAGGCGCTTTCCGAAATCACGATTTCCCGCGACGAGTCCCGTTCGATGGCCCCACTGATGGCGGTACAAAAGGTCATCCAGTACGCGCAGCAACACCGCGGGCTGTCGTCGGGCATGTTGTCGGGTAACGCCACGATGCGTGAACGCCGTCCTGCCGTCAAGGACAGCGTCAACGGCGCAATCGCCGGGGTTGACAGGGCTCTGGCCCAGGTTCAGCCACCCGGAACACTGACAGCGGAATGGACACAGCAGAAACAACGCTGGCAAGCACTTGAGGCCAAGGTCGCCGCTGGCGCACTGACCGCGGCGCAAAGCACAGCGCAGCACACGGCCTGGATCAAGACCCTGTTCCAGCTGAATGCCACCATGCTTGACGAGTTTGGCTTGTCACGCGACCCTGATCCGGCGGCATCCCTGCTGATCCGCGCCACGTTTACAGATGCCCCCTGGCTTACTGAAAAACTGGGCATCATGCGTGCCATGGGCAGCGGCTTCCTGACCCAGAAAAGCCTGCCGCCCCAAGGCAAGGGTGCGGTCATTGCCCTGCGCGACAGTGCCAACGACTTTCTCAATGACATGACCGGCCATGTCGTTCGGGCTGGTCGTCTTGACTCAGCCCTTCAGGCCGCACTTGAGCGCGGCGCGCAATCTGTTGGCGCACAGGTTGGCCAAACCATTACGCTGGCCGACCAGCAACTTATCAACGCGAACACCCTCGCTTTCCCGGCCACAGACTATTTCGATGATTTCACCCGCTCGATTGACGCGGTTTACCAGTTCAGCGGTCAGGCCATGACGGTGCTCGAAGACACCCTCAATGAACGCGTCGATGACCTGACCCGGCGACTGCTTCTGGTGCTTGGCTTCCTTACCCTGGGCATGCTTCTGGCCACGGCACTAACGGCCATATTCGTGCGTAGCATTACCGTGCCACTTGATGAAGCCGTTGAAATTGCCGAGTCTGTGGCTAACGGTGACCTGACGCGCCGCCCCCCACCTTACGGGCATAACGAAATTGGCAAACTGATTGCGGCATTAGTCAAAATGCAGCAGCAACTGACGCAACTGGTACGCAATGTCCGGGCCGATGCCGATGGCGTCGCTACGGCCAGCACGCAAATTGCCCAAGGCAACAACGATCTGGCTGCACGCACCGAACAAGAAGCCGCCGCGCTGGTAGAAACCTCGGCTGCCATGGGTCAGCTGAACAGCCATGTGCAAGAAAACGCCCGGCATGCGCGCGAGGCTGATGCCATGGCCCATCAGGCGCGTGAAGTGGCGGTACGTGGCGGGCAAGTGGTGGCCACCGTGGTTGAAACCATGCGTGACATCAATACGTCATCTGCAAAAATCGCTGACATTATCGGGCTGATTGACAGCATTGCCTTCCAGACCAATATCCTGGCCCTTAACGCCGCCGTCGAAGCTGCACGGGCGGGCGAACAAGGTAAAGGGTTCGCCGTGGTGGCCTCCGAGGTTCGCAGCCTCGCGGCCCGGTCTGCGGAAGCCGCCAAAGAAATCAGCGGTCTGATCAATGACAGCGTGGCGCGCATGCACCAGGGCACGGCCCTGGCCGACGAGGCCGGCCACACCATGGAAGATGTTGTAGAAGCCATCAAGCGGGTCACCGCCATCATGAGCGATATCAGTGCGGCCAGCGCCGCCCAAAGCACCAGTGTGAACGAAGTCGGACTGGCGGTGTCGCAAATGGAAGAAGGCACACAGCACAACGCGGCCCTGGTTGAAGAAGCTGCTGCAGCTGCACGCAGCCTGCACCACGAAGCGGCGCAGCTTGTTCGGGCTGTTGCTGTCTTCAAGACGTAATCTGCACGCCGGACAATCGGGAGGGCCTGGCCGGCCCTTCGTAAATGGCTTCTGTGAACGAAAAACGACTATCGATGACAAAAAAAATCCCTGGACATATTGAACAGGCACATGCCGCCAGCGCACAAGACGTTCTGACGCAGCTCGAGGTTCAGAACACCGGCCTGACTACAGACGAATCAAAACGTCGTCTGGAGCATGTCGGCCCCAACCGCTTGCCCGAACCACCAAAAGACGGGCTTCTGAAACGCTTTTTCAAGCACTTCAATGATGTCCTGATCTACATTTTGCTGGCGGCGGCGGGTATTACGGCCCTGCTGGAACACTGGATAGATACCGGGGTCATCGTCGGCGTCGTGGTCATCAATGCCATCATCGGGTTTATCCAGGAAGGCAAGGCCGAAGCCGCACTTGAGGGCATTCGCAATATGCTGTCGCCGCACGCCCAGGTAAAACGCGACGGCCAATGGGCCGAGATCGACGCCGACACGCTTGTCCCGGGTGACATCGTGCGCTTGCGCTCGGGCGACCGCGTACCCGCCGATGTGCGATTAACCGAAACCAACAACCTGCGTACGGAAGAATCAGCCCTGACCGGTGAATCGGTACCTTCAGACAAGAACACGCACCCGGTTGCCGAAGCGGCCGGCGTCGGTGACCGCACCTGCATGGCCTTTTCGGGTACGCTGGTTGCTGCCGGCCGCGGGCTGGGCGTAGTAACGGCTACAGGTGCCCACACTGAAATCGGTCACATCAACCGCATGATGTCTGAGGTACAGACAGTACAAACGCCACTGACCCGGCAAATGGCCCGGTTCAGCAAAACACTTTCCATCATCATTGTGGCGCTGGCCGCCTTGATGCTGGGGGTCGGGGTCTTGCTCCACGACTACCCGCTGGCCGAGGTATTCTTCGCCGCCATTGGTTTCGCTGTAGCGGCCATCCCCGAAGGCCTGCCCGCCATCATGACCATTACCCTGGCGCTGGGTGTCCAGCGCATGGCCCGGCGCAATGCCATCACACGCAAACTGACCGCCGTTGAAACCCTGGGTTCGGTAACGGTCATTTGCTCTGACAAAACCGGCACGCTGACCAAGAACGAAATGACCGCGCGCTATGTTGTCACGCGTGGCGGGGTTTATGAGATCAGTGGCAACGGCTATATCCCCGAAGGGGACATTACCCTGGATGGCAACACGGTGGCGGTGTACGACCATGGCCACCTGATGGCCGTGATTGAAGTGGTTGCTGTTGCCAACGATACCTTTATTGTCAAAGACCAGGGCCAGTGGAAAGTGGCTGGCGAACCTACCGAAGGCGCCTTGCGGGCTTTGGCACACAAGGCCGGCTTTGATGCCGACGCCCACACGCGGTATGCCAGCATCCCGTTTGAGTCGGCCAACAAGTTCATGGCCACCCTGAACAGCCACCCCCAGGGTGGGCGACGCATCCTGCTCAAAGGGGCGCCTGACCGCCTGCTTGACCGTTGTCATCAAGAAATGGGGGGCGACGCGCAACCCAAACCCCTTGATCGTGAGTTCTGGGAATACCACATTGATCGCCTGAGCGCCGACGGCTTGCGCGTTTTGGCCGCTGCCGTACGTGACGTGCCCGATGACAAGGCTGACCTGAGCCTGGATGACGTTGAAAGTGGCATGACATTCCTGGGGCTGATAGGCATTATTGACCCTCCCCGCCCTGAAGCCATCAAGGCGATACAGTCGTGTCATGCCGCCGGCATTCGCGTCAAAATGATTACCGGAGACCATGCCGGCACGGCCCGCGCTATCGGCATTGAAATGGGGCTGGGTACAGCTGACAACCTGAAGGTGATCACCGGCGCCGAACTTGAGTCGGCCTCTGATGACGCCCTTGAGCAAATCGCGCAAAACTGTGACATCTTTGCGCGTACCAGCCCGGAGCACAAGTTGCGTCTGGTCAAAGCCTTGCAGGCCCGTGGCGAGGTTGTGGCCATGACCGGTGACGGCGTCAACGACGCACCGGCACTGAAGCGCGCCGATGTCGGTGTAGCGATGGGTATAAAGGGCACAGAAGCCACCAAAGAGGCGGCAGAAATTGTTCTTGCCGACGACAACTTTTCGTCAATAGAACGGGCCGTTGAAGAAGGTCGCACCATTTACGACAACCTTCGCAAAGCCATTCTGTTCATTTTGCCCACCAATGGGGCACAAGGCCTGGTGATGCTGACAGCCATTGTCTTCGGGCTGGTCTTGCCCCTGACACCGGCCCAGATTTTATGGGTGAACATGGTCATTGCCGTTACGCTGGCGCTTGCCCTGGCATTCGAGCCCACCGAGCCCGGGGTTATGCAGCGCCCCCCGCGCGAGGCAGATGCCTCTTTGATTGACCGCGTGCTGGTGATGCGCCTGACGCTTGTTTCGGTACTTATTGCTGGCGCAACCATCGGCATGTTTGAATACGAGATGGCTATAGGCATGAGCACTGAAGAAGCGCGTACCATGGCCATTAATACACTGGTTATTGGCCAGGCGTTTTATCTGTTCAATGCACGCTTCCTGACCGAATCCAGCCTGCGCATCAAGCACCTGTTTTCAAATCGTGTTGCCCTGCTTGCCGTGGCGGCACTGGCCGTATTGCAATTGGGGTTTGTATACCTGCCCGTCATGAATACCACTTTTGGTACAGCACCGCTGACGCTTCGTCACTGGTTGCTGCCCATGGCTATCGGGCTGCTGGTCTTCCTGGCAATAGAGGGTGAAAAAGCCCTGACACGTCGCAACAGCCAAACAAAACGTACGTAACCCATTGCGCCACATAACGGCGCAATGGCCTGTTAGCGGCCAGGATCACCGGCGTCCGGGTCAAACCGGATGCCCATGCGCTCGGCACGCTTGGCCCACAACCGGCGTGCCAGCTTCTGCATATCGTCGACCTTGTCACCTTCGTCGATAATTTCAATACCCAACAGGGTTTCAACGACATCTTCAAGCGTAACCAGGCCTTTGGTGTCGCCATACTCACCGACCACCAGCGCAACGTGCTGACGCTCTTCAAGCAGGGTTTCCATCAGGCGCGACAACGGCGTTTTATCAAGAATGGCCACAATGTCGCGACGAAAGTCAGACAACGGGCGATCACCCTGCCCCTGGCCTTTGGCAACCAGCAAGTCTTCGCGCAACACAAACCCAACTACGTTATCCAGATCGGTACCGTAAACAGGCAAGCGTGAAAAGTGGGCCTTGACCGGATCAGCCAGCGCCTCTTCAACCGTCAGGTCTTTTTGCAAGGCCGAAACCACGATGCGCGGCGTCATGACGGTACTGGCCTCGACTGACTTGAATAAAAACAGATTGCGAATGATCTTGGATTCGCGATCGTTGATCAGGCCCTGTTCTTTACCGATACTGGCCATGGCCACGAATTCGTCGCGACTGAAGTCATTGAGCTTTTTTCCGCCAGAAATCAGTTTGGTAAGCTTTTCTGAAACCACAATGAGCGGATACATGCTTTTTATCAGCATGTTGACGAACACGCCCGTCATGCCGGCCAGTTGACGCCAATACACCGCGCCCAGCGTTTTAGGCACAATTTCTGACAAGAACAGAATCAGCAGCGTCATTACCGCTGAAAACACCCCAAACCAGGCACTGCCGAAAACAGCCGTGGCTTTTGATCCGGCACCGATGGCACCCACGGTGTGTGCAATGGTATTGACGGTAAGAATCGCCGCCAGCGACTGGTCGATATTGTCTTCTTTAAGACGACGCAGCTGCTCGGCCTTTTTGGGGTTGACGGCCTTGAGATTGGCGATATAAGACGGTGTGATGCTGAGCAACGTGGCTTCGGCAACCGAGCAAAGAAACGAAAACAGCAGGGCAAGAACAACATAAAGCAGCAGCAAAAAGGCATCACCGCCAATAGAAACACTGCTTGCAAGCGTAGATACAGTTTCTGATAACGAACCGGGACTGTCCATAAAACACCGGGCACAACCCGGAAAGCTCCTGTAATAAGGGCTAGTAATAGTAGGGGTCGTTCAGCTGGCTGTCAACTTGGCGACCCTGACCGATGAACCGCCACACAATTACGGACAGGTTCATAACGAACACCTGCCCGCTCAGGTGTGCCTGCTGCCTAACACCGACCCTTCAGGCGGGTACTCAAGCGTTTCGCGGAAAGCAGCCTTATCGGGCCAGTCATAGTCCGGGAACGGCAGTACGCCATCTTCACGCCACTGGGCAACGGCCGCCTCACTATCGCGTACCTTGGCCTGGTCGGGCATGCGGTCTTCAGTGTTGTAATGCAACATAGAGGGTACTGCCAACTTGCTGCCAGAGCGTTCAACCACATCCATAACCCTCAAGTGAATATCTTCTCGTATGGCAACGAACTCGGCATAGTCACATGACATTACGTAAGCAAAAACACTGACCTCCAACGCATGCTCGCCAAAGCCGTCGAACCGAACCCGTAACGGATCGGACGCAACTTTCGGGTGGCTTAACAAAAGCTTGCGCAACTCAGCCAGCACATAGCGCATCTGGTCTGGCGTTGTTTCATAACGAAGCCGCAACACGTAATTCAGGAACATGCTGTCACGTTTCGCGTAATTTTCAATTTGCATGTTCGAAAACTCGCTGTTCGGAATCGTGACGATAGTCCGGTCAAGCGTACGGATGCGGGTCGAACGCATGCCGATGAACTCTACGGTGCCCGTTTTTTCACCAAATTTGCAGTAATCACCAACCGCAATTGGCTTGTCGAAATACAACGTGATGCCCGAAATGAAGTTTTGCAGCGTTGATTGCGCCGCCAGAGCCACAGCCAACCCCCCCAGCCCCAAACCGGCCAAAACACTTTGGTAGGGCATCTGCAGCACGTCGGCCAGCAGCAACAAGGCCGACACGACAACAACCATGCGAAAAATACCAGCAATAAAAGCAACCAGCGTGACATGCTTCTGAACAGAGCTGGCTGCCTTCAGTCGCTGCACCACAAAACCGGTTGCCAGCAGCAGCAGCAACATGGTCGACAAAATGATCGCTGTCATGCTGGTTGCCACTAAAGCAACCTGAACAATATCCGGATAACTCAGCACCTTGTCAGACAGTCGCAAGATGACGCCCAGCAGCAGCAGGCGGAATGACCACAAAAACAGCCAGCGCACGGCAGGAACCTGCTCACCCGATGGTTGCAGACGATTGATGACTGCCCCGTACAACACTGCAGTCAGGGGGCGCCCAAGACCAACCGCCATGACAAATACAAACAGCAACCCCAACCACTGCCACACCTCCATCGCACCCACTCTTCGGACCATTTCACCGCTAAGCCCCCTGACAGCATCACGGATTTTGAAGTAAAGACTTTCATTGGCCGCCTGAAACGCCAAGCTGTCCACAACAGGCATATTGTCAAGCGCCGCATACACCGCCCGAATGTTCAGCAAGGTTTCAGGGGTAAATTGCCATCGCAACCCATAATCGGTCTCGACCGGCTCCAGCGCGATTACCCCGTACGGGTGCTCAAAAAACGTATAAACCTGACGCCGGGCCGGATCGTCAGGAATTTCTTGCCAGACCGGAGAGCCCAGGCGCAGCAAGGCTCGATACACATAGCGAGCCAGCCGGGGACCCTCATATTGCTGGGCCAAAGCCGACATTTCTGACATGTTCAGTGTTGCAAGCGCATGCTCAAGTACGATGTTCTGGGTACTGAACGCTTTAAACAAGGTGCGAACAGTCGCCCGAGGCGAAGACAAGTCGGCGTCGTCACTTGCCATCCTGATATCGCGATGCAGGCTTAAATCGGCCTTTGCCTGACGCAAGGTGGCCGGTGAAGGGGGTACAAGCCACCAGTCCTTGTCGTTCAGAACGAATCCGAGCTCAAATGACGAATCAGTTCCGGCCTGCGGCAACTTGACCGTCATTTCTGTCTGACCGGGCCTGGCCTGAATACCCCAGACACGGAAGGTCAGGCGATCGAGCACGGAAAAAAGCAACTGTGTGTACTCAAGCTCGCTGATTACAGAGGAAGGGTCTAGACGGGAAAAATCAATGAAATGCGACGCTTCACTAAGCAGTTCCATGCGCCCCGGCCCCACGGCGTTCATGATCGACAGAAAGTGATACATAACGTTGGCTGGACTGCTGCGATCAAGGGCCGCCCCCATGAACGCGTTGTCGGCCTCTACACGAATACCGGTAATCCATTCGCCGGTACCAAATCGGGCCGTAAACGTTTGGCCATCATCAGACATGACCGCATAGAAGGTTCCGTCGCGGCCCCGCTCTTTCCAGACCCCACGCAGCTCATGGCCGTTGACCTGGGCAACCACCTGGCCGCCATACAGCTTGTACCCCCCGGTGACCTGATCACCTTCCTGAACCAGCGAGATACGGGCACCGCGATCTCTCCAGGTGCTGTCCCAGTCGCCCGTCCAGCTGAGTTCATTAGCAAAAACAGGGCCGGCCAGCACCAGAACACTTAGTTTTAAAACGAAGCACAAACGCAGAAAAAACGACGACATCACGCGCCTTGAAGCACAGACAAAAAATTAGGATAACCGAAATTAGCAGCACACATACCCATTGATTAATGCTGTTAACGACAATTAAATGCATTTGAATGGGACCAAACAAGACTTTTGAGACTTTTGAGACTGGCACGCACGCGCCCACGCGTGGCACAGTGCCGGGTGATTACATTTTTTATCATGACCCCGGAACACGTTTTACCCTCAGGAGACACCGCATGAGCATCCGACACCCGTTCAGGCTGGCTGCGTTAAGCCTGGCCCTGCTTGCAGGCCAACCTGCCATTGCTGCCGAACTGGCCGACACCATCTGGACAGGGGGGCCCATTGTGACCATCAACGATGCCCGGCCTGCCGTTGAGGCTGTTGCTGTGCGAGACGGGAAAATTCTTGCGGTCGGTTCGATGTCCGAACTTGAACCCCACCAGGGCAAAGACACCCAAACCATCAACCTGCAGGGCAAGGCCATGCTGCCCGGCTTTGTTGACGCCCATGGCCATGCCTTCATGATCGGGCTGCAAGCCATTTCAGCCAACCTGCTGGCCCCGCCCGATGGCAAGGTGACCAGCATCAAGGGGTTACAGCAAACCTTGCAAGCCTGGTCAAAAGAACACGCCAGCACAGAAAAAAGTATTGGCATGATTTTGGGGTTTGGCTACGATGACGCGCAACTGGCCGAGCAACGCCACCCTACCCGTGAAGACCTGGACGCTGTCTCGAAAGACACGCCTGTGCTGATCATTCACCAGTCCGGACATATTGGTGTGATGAACAGCAAGGCCCTGGAACTGGCAGGCATAACCCCCGACACCAAGAACCCGGCCGGTGGCGTCATCCGGCGCCAAAGCAATTCAACCACACCGAACGGCATACTTGAAGAGGCTGCATTTTTTAATTCGCTGGCCAAACAGTTCAAGAACATGACCACCGAACAGGCCCAGGCCCTGTTTGTTGCCGGCACAAAACTGCTGGCCAGCTATGGTTACACCACGGGTCAGGAAGGCCGCGCCACTTCGACCATTGTGCCGTTCATGGAACAGGCGGCCGCTGCCGGCAAAATACCGATCGATGTCGTCACCTATGTCGACGTCTTGCAAGACCGCGACTTCATCGCAAAAACAGCACGCCGTGACTACACGAACGGGTTCAGGGTGGGTGGCGCCAAACTGACCATCGACGGCTCGCCGCAAGGGTTTACCGCATTTCGTGACCGGCCCTACTACATGCCACCGGCGGGCTACCGCGCCGACTACCTGGGGTACGCAGCGGCCAACGCCGACCAGGTATTTGACGCTATCGACTGGGCCTTTAGCAACAACATCCAGATACTGACTCACTCAAATGGCGAGGGCGCTTCAGACATGCTGCTGGCTGCCATCAAGACGGCGCGTGAAAAGCATGGTGATGCCGACCGGCGTGCCGTACTGATCCACGGACAATTCCTGCGCAAAGATCAGGTCGCCACCCTGGACGCGCTGGATATTTTCCCGTCGCTGTTTCCGATGCACACGTTTTACTGGGGTGACTGGCATCGCGACCGCACGGTTGGCCCGATCAATGCCGACAACATTTCACCTACCGGGTGGGTGCGTGAACGGGGCCTGAAGTTCTCGAGTCACCACGATGCCCCGGTCGCCTTCCCCGATTCAATGCGGGTGCTGTCAGCCACAGTCACGCGTCGCACGCGCTCGGGCGACATTCTGGGCCCCGATCAGCGCGTTGATGTCATGACCGCACTGAAAGCCATGACACTATGGCCAGCATGGCAGCATTTTGAAGAAGACAGCAAAGGCTCGATTGAGCCTGGCAAAATCGCTGACTTCGTGATTCTGTCAGAAGACCCGACCGCCATCGACCCGGAAAAACTGGCCGATGTGAAAGTGTCCCAGACCATTAAGCGTGGCAAGGTCATTTTCAGCCGTGACGACAACCCGTCACAGGCATCGGTTGACCCCGATGTCGCCATGGGCGATGTCATGACCAGAATGCTGGCTGGCTGGCAGACCCAT
>JBAYOZ010000046.1:0-11037 GCA_041677965.1 Pusillimonas sp. | reverse complement strand
CTTGAGCTGGATGATGCGACGATCAAGCTTGTCCATGACTTCGGGCTTGGAATCGATTTCCATGCGGATACGTGCGGCGGCCTCATCAATCAGGTCAATCGCCTTGTCGGGCAGGAAGCGGTCGGTGATGTAACGGTGCGACAACTCGGCAGCCGCAACGATGGCCGGGTCGGTAATTGCCACACCGTGGTGCAGTTCGTAGCGTTCCTGCAGACCACGCAAAATCGCGATGGTTGACTCAACGTCGGGCTCGTCAACCAGCACTTTCTGGAATCGGCGCTCGAGTGCCGCATCTTTTTCAATGTACTTGCGGTATTCATCAAGCGTGGTGGCACCGATGCAGTGCAACTCGCCGCGCGACAAAGCCGGCTTGAGCATATTGCCCGCATCCATTGCGCCTTCGGCCTTGCCCGCACCCACCATGGTATGAATTTCGTCAATGAAGACGATGATGCCGCCCTGGTCTTGCGACAGCTCTTTGAGTACCGCCTTCAGACGCTCTTCGAACTCGCCACGGTATTTGGCGCCCGCCAGCAAAGCGGCCAGATCAAGCGACAGCACGCGCTTGCCCTTCAGGGTTTCCGGCACTTCGTTGTTGATGATCCGCTGTGCCAGACCTTCGACAATCGCGGTCTTGCCCACACCCGGTTCGCCGATAAGCACAGGGTTGTTCTTGGTGCGGCGCTGCAGAATCTGGATAGCGCGACGGATTTCATCGTCGCGGCCAATAACCGGGTCAAGCTTGCCCTGACGCGCGCGCTCGGTAAGGTCGGTGGTGTATTTTTTCAGTGCCTCGCGGTTGGATTCGCCCTCGGCATCAGATACGTTCGCCCCACCGCGCACGGCCTCGATGGCGGACTCAAGCGGCTTGCGCTGCAAACCGGCCTCGCGCAGCAAACGCCCGGCCTCGCCCTTGTCGTCGGCCAGGGCCAGCAAAAACAGCTCGCTGGCAACGTACGTGTCGCCACGATTGGCGGCTTCTTTGTCGGTACGTGCCAGCGCCGACTGCAAGTCGCGCCCGACCTGCACGTTGCCGCCGGCCCCGCGCACCTGGGGCAGCGCCTTGATGGCCGTATTCAGGCTGGCGGTCAGCTTGTTGGTGGCCACCCCGGCGCGCGCCAGCAAGCTGCCCGTACCACTGTCGGTATCGGCCAGCAGTGCCGCCAGCACATGCACGGGTTCAATGTATTGGTTATCGTTCTGGACAGCCAGGCTTTGCGCATCAGCAATCGCCTGCTGGAATTTTGTAGTCAGTTTGTCAAATCGCATGGTCGTCTTTTCGTGATCAGTTCAAGGGCTGCTGCCCGGATAGTGATTAAATAAGGCCTGCAGAAACAATTTCAAGATGTGAAATGGACAAATTCAAACAGCTGGAAAGCTTTGTGGCGGTAGCCGCCATGGGTAGCCTGTCGGCTGCAGCCCGTGTCGAAGGCATCGCCCCCACCATGATGAGCCGCCGTCTGGACGCGCTTGAAGAACGGCTGGGTGTAAAACTGCTGGTGCGCTCGACGCGCAAATTGTCGCTGACAACCGAAGGCGCCCTGTTTCTGGAGGAAGCCCAGCGCATTTTGCGTGACCTTGGCGAAGCCGAGGCCCAGGTCGCCCAGGGGGCTGCCCGCCCCAGCGGCCCGCTGCGCATCAGCGCCCCGGCCGGTTTCGGCCGACGCCATATCGCCCCCTTGCTGCCCGCCTTTCTTGAGCGCTACCCCGATATAACCATTAGCCTGGACCTGAGCGACCGCCTGGTTGACCTGATTGAAGAACGTTACGATTGTGCCATTAGAGTCGGGGACCTGGACAATTCCCAATACATCGGTATCCGTCTGGCCGATAACCGTCGCGTTATTGTGGCCTCGCCCGACTACCTGAAACGCTATGGTCGGCCCAATACCCCCGAAGACCTGGCCAGCCACAATTGCCTGTCGTTCGGCACGCAAGGCAACCAGTCGCGGGGCTGGCTGCTGCGCCAGGACGGCCACGTAAAAGCCTGGCGCGTAAAAGGCACCATGTGCAGCACAGACGGTTCGGTGTTGCTGGCCTGGGCCCTGGCCGGCTGCGGGCTGGCGTGGCGATCGTTGTGGGAGGTTCGGCAAGACCTGGTTGCTGGCCGGCTGGTAAGCGTGCTTGACGACTACGCCGCCCCGCCTAATGGTGTATTTGCCCTGATGCCTGAACGACGCCATGTCCCCCCCAGATTGCAGGTATTTACCGACATGCTAAAACAAACGTACGCTTCGGCCAACTACTGGGAAAACACCTGAAAAAATATGGTAACGTTCAGTATCAATTAACCTGATCCGGGCGCTTTTAACCCCCGATAATTCGTGCCCGATAGACGCCGGGACATCCACTGAAAACGTGTCGGACATAACCTTGATCTGACCCGCCCTGGCATCGTAGTATTGACACATTAACCATGTACAATGCGCGGGAAGCCCGTCAAAAGGCCTGTAAACTATAAGCTTAGAACCCGGCGTTATATAGCCTTTTACAGGTGTCACCCATTTGGCCCTACCCTTCCTGGTATGCAGAAAAAAATACAGTTAACGCCTGATACCCATCGATGTTCTACCTGCATGCTCAATGGTTTGTGCTTGCCCATCGGCATGTCGGCCACCGATATCAACCGTTTCCAGGAAGCTGTGCAAGAGCGGGTTCGGGTTCGCAAAGGCGAGGCCCTGTTCCATGCGGGCGACAGTGCCAGCGCCATTTACGGCATTCGGGTCGGGTCGATCAAGACCCAGCTTGAAGACGCGTGTGGCCAGGTTCAGGTTACCGGCTTCTTGCTGCCAGGCGAAATTGTGGGGCTTGATGGCTTTCTGGAAGGCACCCAGCTTTCGCATGCCATTGCCCTTGAAGACACCGAAGTCTGTGTAGCCCGCATCGACGACATTGATAAAGTCAGCTCCCATGTGCCCGCCTTGCAAAATCAGTTACGCCGGTTAACCAGCCAGGAAATCAGGCGTTCACAGCAACTGGTCATGTCGCTGGGGGTGTTGCGTTCAGAACAACGGCTGGCTGCCTTTTTGGTGAACATGTCGCAACGCCTTTCAATGTTGGGTTATTCATCTACCGAGTTCGTCTTGCGCATGAGCCGCGAAGAAATCGGCAGTTACCTTGGCCTGACCCTTGAAACCGTAAGCCGCCTGTTTTCACGGTTTGCCAAAGAAGGCCTTATCAAGATTCACCAGCGTGAAGTCAAGCTGCTTGACTTGCCCGCCTTGCGCGAACTGGCCGGCAGCGACTGCGCATGAACCCGCCTACAAATGGTCGTCGGGCTTTTTATGCCAGGCCTGGGGTGGGGCCATGAACAGTGTCAACGCACTGGATGAGGCAGTCACCAGCCAGAAAATAAAAAACCCGGCGGTATATACCACTTCGCGGCTGAAATGCAGCGAACTGAACACCACGATATCGTGCGGGTCTACCAACGCAAAAACAATGGCACTGCCAACACCCGCCAATAAAAACGACGGCCATAAAATCCACATCAGTGCATGACGGTTCATGGCTGCCCCCGCGCAGGTTCCTGGGTTGCCGAGCCAGACACTGATGCACCTGCCATTGGCGCCTGTGGCCTGTCGGAACCAAGGCGCTTGACCACCAGGCCTTGACGCACGCCGCCGTCAACAATGGCCTGACCACTGAAATGCTTGACCGCCAGCCCGATGGTTATGGCGCAGCCCACCAATGCCACAAACGGCCCGGCCATGATGATCCAGGGCCAGGGTTCTTTCCACCAGGGTTGGGTATCGGAGTGTTGTGTTGCCATGATTGTCATCGCTATTACATGCAAAGTATTTTATTACTGCGGAACGAAGAAGCTGGTTTTTTCAATGACTTCCTCTTGCGTTCCGTCAACCTCGAGGCCTGAAACCCCAATAAAGATGTCGTGAGCCCCGGACGGAACCTGCCCCACAGGTACGCGGACAACAACCGGCACCATGCGGTTGGTCGAGCCATTGACCCACAGCTGGTAAACCTGCGGGTTTTCGGCTAACCCGACCATGGCCCCGTCGACGCCGTCAACCGTGACCTGCAAGGTAACCGGCCTGTCATTGGTATTCATGATTTGAAGACGATAGACGTTTTCGATCAGACCACCAGGAATTTCACGCCCCAAGGCACCCCGGTCACGAATGACATCGACCTTGAGAGAATCGCGCGCAACCAGCGAATAGGCAAAACCGGCAAAAATTACCAGCATCAAGCCAATGTAGAACAGAATGCGTGGACGCAATACCCGACGTCGCGCCTGCCCCTGGTCAAGGCGCTCTTTGATGGCCGTACCCGACGTATAGCGAATCAGGCCCTTGTCGTAGTCCATTTTGTCCATGACCTGGTCACAGGCGTCGACACAGGCCCCGCAGCCAATACACATGTACTGCAAACCGTTGCGAATATCAATACCGGTCGGGCACACCTGAACACAAAGGCTGCAATCGACACAGTCACCCATGCCGGCTTCTTTGTGATCAACCTTGCGTGAACGCCCGCCACGCGGTTCGCCACGAACATTGTCGTAGGTGACAACAAACGTGTCGTTGTCGACCATGACGCTTTGAAAGCGCGCATAAGGGCACATGTACTTGCACACGGCTTCGCGCATGAACCCGGCATTGCCCCAGGTGGCAAAGGCATAAAACAGCATCCAGAACCATTGCCAAGGCCCCAGCGCAAAGGCCAACAGATCGGCACCCAGACCACGGATTGGCGCAAAATACCCGATGAACGTGAACCCGGTCCAAAGTGCAACAAGCACCCAGACCGCATGCTTGGCCGCCTTAAGGCGAACCTTGCGGAAATTCCAGGGTTGTTCGTCAAGCCGGATACGGGCCAGGCGGTCACCTTCGATTTTTCGCTCGACCCACATGAAAATTTCGGTATAAACCGTTTGCGGGCACGCATAGCCGCAAAACAGACGACCGGCAATGGCGGTGAACAAAAAAAGTGACAGTGCCGACAACACCAGCAGCACCGCCAGATACACAACATCTTGAGGCCACAAGACCATGCCAAAGATGTAAAACTTACGGGAACCGAGGTCAAACAAAACCGCCTGCCGGTCATTCCATTGCAACCACGGCAGCCCGTAAAAAATCAGTTGGGTCAGCAGCACCATGATAAGACGCCACCGCGCAAACACCCCGGATACTGCACGCGGGTAGATTTTGCGACGGACATCGGCCAAGGCCTTTTCGACCTGTGGTGATGTCCCCTTGCGGCGCAACGTCTCTATTTGGGGCGGTTGCCAGGCAGGAACAGCCTCACCCCCGTCAAGGGATTCGGTAGAGACGACGGGTTTCTTATCCATGGTGATACCGCATTAGTTGTTGGAAAAGCCCCAAACGTAAGCTGCCAGCATACGAATCTGCTCTGGGGTAAGCACACCTTCCTGGGCCGGCATGCGATTATTGTGGCCATTCAGGATGGCGCCCACAATAGCGGCCGACGAACTGCTGTACAGCCAGACATCGTCGGTAAGATTGGGCGCACCCAAGGCCTGGTTGCCTTTGCCATCAATGCCGTGACATGCCAGGCAATAGGTTTCAAACCCGCGTTTGCCAGGCACAACCTGCAATGGATCTGCCGCCAGACCAGACAGGGAACGGACATACTGGGCAATCGCGGCCGCTTCGCTGGCACTGACTTGTGCGGCCATAGGGGGCATGATGCCATGGCGCCCTTTGGTAATGGACTGCACGATTTGTTCGGGCGAACCACCATACAACCAGTCTTTGTCGGTCAGGTTGGGGAAGCTGGGTGAACCCTTGGCATCAGACCCATGACACTGGGCACAGGCGTTCAGAAACAATCGCTGGCCAATTTCACGGGCCTGAGGGTCTTTGGCAACCTCGGGAATGGGCATGGCTTCAAAGCGCGCGTAGACCGGGCGAATTTGCTCGGACAACGCCTCTTGTGATTGCTTGACGGATTCGGCGGTGGAATAGTTAAGGACACCCTGAAATGTACCCAACCCGGGGTACAAGACCAGATAACCAACACCAAAAACACACAGCAAAATGTAGAACACGGTCCACCAGCGCGGCACCGGATTGTTGAGCTCGGTCATGTCACCGTCCCAGACGTGGCCGGTGTCTTCAGAGTTTTCTACCTCTTTGCCCAGATAGCGGCGCTGCGTAAACAGCAGCCACAGGCAAAACACAATGCCAAGAACGGTGATGGCGGAAATGAACAGGCCCCAAAAGCCACTGAAAAAATCACTCATGAGAACCCCCTGCTGATGAACGGGTAGACGTGCCATTACCCTGCCCTTGCTTCACTTCGCCTTCGTCGGGCAGGGCAAAAGGCAGCATGGCCGCTTCTGTGTTGGCTTTGGCCCGGCCCCGGGAAAAGGCCCAGACCACAATACCGATAAAGGTAAGCAGCGCCAGCAACGTGACGATGCCATTAATAACACCCATCATGATCAACGTCTCCCTTCGGCAACCGCTTTGGCGGCGGCTTCACGACCGGCAACGCCAAGGCTTTGCAAATAGGCCACCATCGCGTCTTCTTCGGTTTTACCCGCAAGTTGGGCGGGGGCTTGTTCGATTTGCTCGTCGGTGTAAGGCACGCCCAGCACGCGCAAGGCACGCATACGCGCCTGGACATCGACATTGCTCACCGGATTACGCTGCAACCAGGGGTAGGCCGGCATGTTTGACTCGGGCACCAGATCGCGCGGGTTACGCAAGTGAACACGGTGCCATTCGTCGGAATAACGCTCGCCGACACGCGCCAGGTCGGGGCCTGTACGCTTGGACCCCCAAAGGAAGGGGTAGTCGTACACGAACTCGCCGGCCAGCGAATAGGGACCGTAGCGCTGAACTTCGGATTGCAGCATGCGAACCTGCTGCGAGTGGCAACCCACACAGCCCTCACGGATGTAAAGGTCGCGCCCGACCAGTTGCAGGGCTTCGTAAGGCTTGACACCTTCCGTGGGCGTCGTGGTGGAGTGCTGGAAAAACAGCGGAACGATTTGCACAAGACCGGCAAAACTGACCACCAGGATACTGCAGATGATCAGCCACCCGATATTGGTCTCAAGCGTATCGTGACTGAAAAACTTCTTCTTTTCGTGGGCCATGTAGATTCTCCTTATGCCGATGCAGCGCCAGCGGCGGGCTGGGCCGATGCAGGGCCTACGAGCTTGGGATCAGTGCTGTCAGGGTTGTACATATAGACTTCGGGGTTGGGCCGAGGTTGACCAAAGGCTGTCTTGAAGGTGTTCCAGGCCATAAGCACCATGCCTGACAGGAACAGCAAACCGCCCAGCAAACGAATGGCATACAGCGGGTAGGTTGCCTTGACGCCTTCAACAAAACTGTAGGTCAGGGTGCCGTCAACACCGGTGGCGCGCCACATCAGGCCCTGCATGACACCAGCGACCCACATTGAGGAGATGTACAGCACAACGCCAATGGTCGCCATCCAGAAGTGGAGTTCGACCTGTTTCATGCTGGCCATTGTGGTGCGGCCATACAGACGCGGAATCAGGTAATAGAACGAACCGAAGATGGTCATGGACACCCAGCCCAGCGCGCCGGAGTGCACGTGACCTACTGTCCAGTCGGTATAGTGCGACAACGCATTGACCGTACGGATGGACATCATGGAGCCCTCAAAGGTTGACATGCCGTAGAACGACAGGCCGGTAATGAGGAACTTGAGGATGGGATCGGTACGCAACTTGTACCAGGCCCCCGACAAGGTCATGATGCCGTTGACCATACCCCCCCATGACGGGGCCAGCAAAATCAATGAAAACACCATACCCAGGGCCTGGGTCCAGTCGGGCAGCGAGGTGTAATGCAGGTGGTGCGGACCCGCCCACATGTAGGTGAATGCCAGTGCCCAGAAGTGCACAATGGACAAACGGTACGAATAAATGGGACGGTCGGCCTGCTTGGGCACGAAGTAGTACATCATGCCGAGGAAGCTGGTGGTCAGGAAAAAGCCCACAGCGTTGTGGCCATACCACCACTGCACCATCGCGTCTTGCACCCCGGAATATGCCGAGTACGACTTCCACATTGAAACGGGGATTTCAATGTTGTTGAAGATGTGCAGAATGGCAATGGTAAGAATGTACGAACCGAAAAACCAGTTGGCCACATAAATATGGCGTACCCGGCGTTTCATGATGGTACCAAAGAACACCACAGCATAAGCGACCCAAACCAGGGTAACCAGGATGTCAATGGGCCATTCCCATTCGGCGTATTCTTTAGTGCTGGTGTAACCCATTGGCAAGGTCAGGAAGCCGGCCAGCAAACAGGCCTGCCAGCCCCAGAACGTAAATGCAGCCAGCTTGTCAGAGAACAAGCGTACCTGACAGGTGCGCTGAACGACGTAATACGACGTCGCGAACAAGGCTGTGCCACCAAAGGCAAAAATTACCGTATTGGTGTGCACGGGCCGCAAACGACCATAACTAAGCCACGGCGTGTTGAAATTGAGTTCCGGCCAGATCAACTGTGCCGCAATCAATACGCCCACCGCCATGCCGACAACACCCCAGAATACGGTCATGATGGTGAACTGACGCACCACACCGTAATTGAAGGTCTCGGCCTGTTTTCCCAGCGTACCGGAATTGCCCATGAGAATCCCCTAATGACAAAAATGAAACGAATGCTTTTATACGTTTGAGACGACTGCTTCTTTACTTGCGGCCCTGCGGCGAATCGTCGGGGGAAGGCCCCGTTGAGTCGTCATCTTCCAGAATTGACCGCGCTGCCGCATCGGTGTCGTCGAACTGCCCGGCAAAAATGGCCCACCAGAACGCCACGCCGATAACAATTACCAGAATGAGCGAAATGGGCAAGAGCAGGTACAACGCGCCCATGATAATGCCCTAACCCTGAACAACCGCTGACAACGGCAACGCCGACCCACCCGACCAGCGACGGTACAAACGCCAGGCATTGCCCGCAACTGCCAGCGACGATATCAGCATGGTAATGGCAGCAAGCCAGGGCTGAACGTAACCCAATGCTGCCAGAGGGGTCAGCAACAAATGCCACAGCATGGAACCATACAAACTTTGGTTGGCGGTACGCTTGGCCGCAACAATAAGGGCATCAAGCTCGGCCCCCGACAAATCGGGGCGGTTCATGGCGGCTGCATGCGCTGCAGAAACGGCCGTAGGCACTGACATGGCCAGCGCACACGGGCAGCTGATAACCAACAGGGCTACGGTAACGGCAACGGCATATTCGGGCGCCAGCGAAAGCCAGATACCCCCGGCAATAAACGCCAGGGCCAGCTGAACGACCGTAAACCAGAGTGCCACCTGGTCGGAACTTGCCGACATGGCACCACGGGCAGACTCGATGCGCCGGTGGGCCACCGACTGAGCGGCCGCACCGGGCTGAACCGACTGGCGTGCGCAGTATTCAAGATAGCGGGCCGTAAGCAGAAACGCTACAAACATGGTGACTGACTCGAAGTAGACTTCACCCTGGTTAGCCAACGTAGCATACGTGCTGGGAACAAAAGCGGCAAGAATACCCAATGCCACCGGCACATCCATGCTGATGCCGGCCTTGCGAATGCGTGCCAAAGCCCCTTTCCAGACCGGCCAGGCACAATACAATACGACCGGCACCGTAAGCACCAGACTGATCCAGTTCAGCAAAATGATGGCCTCGTCGAGAAACGACAAGTCTTCGGGCGACATGGGCTTGTTTCGCAGATAACCCGGGAAGGCAAACATCATGACCTGCATCATGCCCAGCCAGGCCAGCCCCAGACGCGCGAGCATATGCCGCCGCTCGTTACGATCGGCAGGCGAGAGATTCTTGGGCGGGGCGAATAAAGTCCAGGCTGACATGAGCTGAAATGTAGCCCAAGCGCGGGTTTGCCCGGTTGATGTAAATCAAGCGCCGCTACAATGCGTTGTTTGTGCGCTGCACTAATTGCTTTTAAATCTGTTCATACGCTACCGACCATGACCCATAAAGATCTTGCCAACGCACCGCTGGGGCACAGCGTAACCTACCCGAAAACCTACGACGCCTCTGTGCTGTTCGCAATCGACCGCGCCACCAACCGCGCCACGCTGGGCCCCCTGCCCCAATGGCACGGTGCGGATATCTGGACGGCCTACGAGCTTTCGTGACTGAACCCGAAAGGCAAACCCGTGGTCGCCATGGGCCTGTTTACCGTACCGCACAGCACGCCACGCCTGATTGAGTCAAAATCGTTCAAGCTATACCTGAATTCATTCAATGAAAGCCGGTTTGACAGCCTTGACCAGGTCGTTGGCACCATGCGGAAAGACCTTGAAGCCGCGAGCGGCGGCCCGATGGGTATCGAAATCACACCGCTTCGCCCCCACCACAGTGAACTGTGCAAGGGGCTGGACGGCACAAACATTGATGGTCTGGATGTGGAAATTACGCACTACCGGCCCGCGCCAGGGTTGCTTCGCTGCGACCCGGCAACCCTTGTAACAGAAACATTGGCATCAGACCTGCTGAAATCCAACTGCCCGGTTACCGGCCAGCCCGACTGGGGCAGTGTGCAAATTACCTACACCGGCCCGAAAATCGACCCTGCCAGCCTGCTGCAATATATTGTGTCGTTGCGCCAGCACAATGAGTTTCATGAACACTGTGTTGAAACCATGTACTGCGATATTTGGCGCGAGTGCAAACCCGCCGAATTAACCGTTTACGCCCGCTACACCCGGCGCGGTGGCCTGGACATCAACCCCTGGCGCAGCAGCCACCCGGTGCAGGTGGGTGCACAACGCACGCCGCGCCAGTAAGGACGCGGTGCAGGGTACACAACGTTGACCACAGGGGTAGCGCTGCAGCGCTTGCGACCAGCCCCCCTTTTTACGAACGGGCTGCCACCGAACGACCGATCACAAGTGCAGCCGCCGCGGCCACCACAAAAAAGATGGCCCCGCCCACCCAGGGGCCACGCACCAGCCCCGCATCAAGCATCACACCGAAACCCACCGGCGCCAGGGACGCGCCGACGTCCATCCCCGAATACACCAGACCATAGACGGTACCGGTAGCG
>JBAYOZ010000045.1:0-11052 GCA_041677965.1 Pusillimonas sp. | reverse complement strand
TGGCTGAACGCCTGCTGCGCCAAGGCTGTAACGTGACCCTGATGGGGCGGGGCGAAGCCTCGCTTGCCCAGGCGCAGCAGCAGCTGGCTGCGCTGGGCGAGGTCGCCTGGGTCTCTGCCGACATCACCGATGGGGCAGGGGTCAAAGCCGCATTTGCCCAGGCTCGCGAAACGTTTGGTCCGGTTCATATTCTGGTGAATAATGCCGGTCAGGCCGTCAGCGAGCGCTTCGATCGTCTCGATGAAGCCGGCTGGGATCGTATGCTGGCCGTCAACCTTACGGGTACGTTTCATTGCATTCAGGCGGCATTGCCCGACATGTTGGCTGCCAAATGGGGCCGTGTCGTGAATGTGGCCAGTACCGCAGGTTTGCAGGGCTATGCCTATGTCAGTGCCTACTGTGCCGCCAAGCACGGTGTCGTGGGGCTGACCCGTTCCCTGGCCCTTGAAGTCGCCAGGAAGGGCATTACCGTTAATGCGGTGTGCCCAGGCTATACCGAAACCGATCTGGTGCGGGAAGCGCTCGACAACATCATGCAAAAAACCGGTATGTCCCTTGAGGAAGCCAAGGCCAAGCTCGCTGAAGGCAATCCGCAAGGGCGTCTGGTCCAACCCGAAGAAGTCGCCGATGCCGTGGCCTGGCTGTGCTCGCCAGGTGCCGGGGCCGTCAACGGGCAATCAATCCCCGTCGACGGGGGCGAAGTTATGGTGGGCTGATCAGGCCCACCCCAAGGAGTACACATGACTACTGAACACACGATGGCCCATCACACCGGGCCTATGGCTGGCTATGAAGCCCGTAATTTTTTGTGGGAAGTCTCTGCAGACGGAAAGGTAGCGACCATTACGCTGAACCGTGCCGAACGCAAGAACCCGCTGACTTTCGAGTCGTATGCCGAGTTGCGTGACCTGTTCCGCAAGCTGTCCTACGCCAGCGACATTAAAACCGTTGTCGTTACCGGTGCCGGTGGAAATTTCTGCTCGGGCGGTGACGTCCACGAAATTATTGGTCCGCTCACCAAAATGACAATGCCCGAACTGCTCGAGTTCACCCGTATGACGGGCGATCTGGTCAAGGCCATGCGCAACTGCCCTCAGCCCATTATTGCGGCAGTTGATGGCGTTTGTGCAGGGGCGGGGGCTGTGGTTGCGATGGCGTCCGACATGCGTCTGGCCTCCGAGCAAACCAAAACCGCCTTCCTGTTCACGCGGGTGGGTCTGGCTGGTGCCGACATGGGTTCGTGCGCGATCTTGCCACGCATCATTGGCCAGGGCCGGGCGTCCGAACTGCTTTATACCGGCCGTTCCATGTCGGCCCAGGAAGGCTTGAACTGGGGCTTTTTCAATGCCCTGCATCCGTCTGAATCTTTGGTCGAGGCAGCGCAGAAGCTGGCTCAGCAATTGGCCAATGGACCGACGTTTGCGCACTCCATGACCAAGAAAGCCCTGCACCAGGAATGGTCCATGGGTGTTGATGAGGCCATCGAGGCCGAGGCGCAGGCGCAGGCCATCTGCATGCAGACCAAAGACTTCCACCGTGCGTACCACGCTTTTGTTGCCAAGCAAAAGCCAGTTTTCGAAGGTGATTGAATGACCGACACGACATGGCTTGACTGGCCGTTTTTCGATGAACGCCATCCCGACTTCGCTCAGACTCTTGATGCTTGGTGCGAAGCGAATTTGTCCCATATCGACCATAGCGATACCGATCAGGCCTGTCGTGATCTGGTGCGCGCCCTGGGCGATGCCGGTTTTCTGCAAGTGGTCGTCCCGTCCGGCCCCAACGGGCAATGGGGTGGTCGCTGGCCTGAAATCGATTCGCGTGCGGTCTGTATCGCGCGTGAAACGCTGGCGCGTCACGAAGGCCTTGCCGACTTTGCCTTTGCCATGCAGGGGTTGGGTAGCGGTGCCATTTCGATCGCCGGCAGCGATGCGTTGCGCCTGAAGTATTTGCCGCGCGTTGCCAGGGGTGATGCCATTGCTGCCTTCGCCTTGTCCGAACCCAATGCGGGTTCGGATGTCGCAGCCATGTCGTGTGAGGCCACCCTCGACGGTGATCACTACGTCATCAATGGCGAGAAAACCTGGATTTCCAACGGCGGCATCGCTGATTTTTACTGTGTGTTCGTCCGTACGGGCGAAGCACCGGGCGCACGCGGCATAACGGCGTTTGTCGTCGATGCCGATACGCCGGGCCTTACCGTACCCGAGCGTATTGACGTCATTGCCCCGCACCCCCTGGCACGACTGAAATTTGAAAACTGCCGCATCCCGGTGTCGCAGCGACTGGGCGATGCGGGCCAGGGCTTCAAGATCGCCATGATGACACTGGATATCTTCAGAGCCTCGGTAGCGGCTGCCGCTTTGGGCTTTGCCCGCCGCGCCATCCAGGAAGGGGTTTCGCGCGCCAAGTCGCGTCAGATGTTTGGTGGCGCGCTGGCCGATCTGCAACTGACCCAGGCCGCCTTGGGCGACATGGCCACCGATATTGATGCGTCGGCGTTGCTGACCTACCGCGCGGCATGGATGCGGGATGTCCGCAAGCAGCGGACAACGCGTGAAGCCGCCATGGCCAAAATGACGGCCACTGAGTCGGCGCAGCGTGTCATTGACCGTGCGCTGCAAATGTTCGGCGGGATGGGCGTTGTGTCCGGCGAACCCGTTGAAAAGCTGTACCGTGAAATACGCGCATTGCGAATTTATGAAGGGGCAACAGAAGTACAAAAGCTCATCATCGCACGCGAACTGCTGAAAAATAGTTAAGGAGACAATCTTGGAACGTTCTGCTCACACCGATACCTTTGCCCGCGACAACCTGCCGCCACTTGATCAGTGGCCCGAGTTGTTGCTTGAAGGCAACCCTGACGTCGCCTATCCGGCGCGGTTGAATTGTGCGGCAGAACTGGTCGACCGCCATGTCGATGAAGGGCGTGGTGACCGCGTCGCTTTGCGCTGGCCCGAGGGCGACCAGGACAAGGCACTGACCTACGCCGAGCTCAAGCGTCTGACCAATCAGATCGCCCAGGTCCTGACGGAAGACATGGGTCTGGTACCCGGCAATCGTGTGCTGTTGCGCGGACCGAACAATGCCATGATGGCGGCCAGTTGGCTGGCCGTGGTCAAGGCCGGCCTTATTGCCGTGCCAACCATGCCATTGCTGCGCGCGTCTGAAATCAAGCCGATTGTTGAAAAGGCTGAACTTGATGCCGTCTTGTGCGACAAGCGTCTGGCGGATGAAATCGAGCACTGTCTTGATGCCTCGCACCCTGCGTATTGTCCGGCGCTCAAGCATGTACGCTATTTTTGCGATAACGGCCCTGATGGCCTTGAGACGATTGCGGCCGCCAAATCGGGTGATTTCACTGTTTGCGATACTGCCATCGATGATGTGTGCCTGATCGCTTTTACCAGTGGCACTACAGGCAAGCCCAAGGGGTGCATGCATTTCCATCGCGATGTGCTGGCCATGTGCGATACTTTTTCGCGCCACACGCTTAAAACCTCGCCAGACGACATCATCACCGGAACGCCGCCGCTGGCGTTCACCTTTGGCCTGGGGGGCATGCTGTGCTTCCCGCTGCGTGTGGGGGCGTCCACCGTGCTTATCGAACGCCTGACGCCGGACGAGCTTTTGTCGATGGTCGACCGTTTTGGTGTCACGATGACCTTCACGGCACCCACGTTTTATCGGCAAATGGCTGCATTGGCCAAGAATTACAGCCTGAAGTCACTGGTTAAAACCGTGTCCGCAGGTGAAGCCTTGCCTGACACGACCCGTCAGCTCTGGAAAGAGGCTACCGGCATCGAAATGATTGACGGTATCGGCGGTACCGAAATGATCCACGTGTTTGTGTCGAGCCCGCCCGAATCCGTACGGCGTGGCGCCATCGGCAAGGTGGTTCCAGGCTACATTGCGCAAGTGGTTGACGAAGACTTCAATCCGGTCGCCACCGGTGTTGTGGGCCGTCTTGCTGTCAAAGGGCCGACGGGTTGCCGTTATCTGGCCGATGATCGTCAACAGGTTTATGTTCAGAATGGCTGGAATCTGCCCGGCGATACATTCAAGTTTGATGAAGATGGTTACCTGTATTACCAGGCCCGTAACGATGACATGATCATTTCGGCCGGCTACAACATTGCCGGCCCCGAGGTCGAAGAGTCGCTGATGACCCACCCGGCTGTCGCTGAATGCGGGGTTGTGGGTCAGCCTGACGCCGAGCGGGGCAATATCGTCAAGGCCTATGTCGTGCTCAAATCCGGTTTTTCCGCAGACGCCGCCATGGTCAAGACCCTGCAAGAGCATGTCAAGGCGACCATTGCACCCTACAAATACCCACGCTCCATCGAGTTCGTCAGCTCGTTGCCCCGCACCGAGACTGGCAAGCTGCAGCGCTTTGTGCTGCGCCAGAAAGCACAGCAAAACGTCTGAGCTGTTTTTTGATTTTTTATTTGATTTACACGAGGCAATCATGAAAATTCTGCAACCCCCCACCTGGACCGAACCCCGAGGCTACGCCAACGGTACCATGGCCGAAATGCAAGTCGGCAGCCGACTGATTTTTGTTGGGGGCCAGATCGGCTGGAATGCCCAGCAGCAGTTTGAAACCGATAACCTGGCCGAACAGGTTGGCCAGGCACTTCAGAACATTGTTGATGTTCTGAAAGAAGGTGGTGCCGGCCCCGAGCACATCACACGCATGACCTGGTACGTTGTCGACAAGCAAGAGTACAACGCCCAGTTGCGTGAAATCGGCCAGCAGTATCGCGCCATTATTGGTCGTAACTTCCCGGCCATGACAGCGGTTGAGGTCGCAGCGCTGATCGAAGACCGCGCCCGCGTCGAAATCGAAGTTACTGCCGTAGCTCCGCCGGCAGCCTGATTTATTGCTGAACGGTAAATCCAGAAAAACGCCCCGCTACTAAAGCGGGGCGTTTCTGATTGGGCCGGTCAGAGTTTGGCGAAGACCTCTTCGGCGATGTCCAGCGTGTGCTGGATGACGGTATCGTCGTGAGTGGCAGAAACAAAGCCGGCCTCAAAGGCCGACGGCGCAAAGTAAATGCCCCTGATCAGCATGGCGTGGAAGAACTTCTTGAACAGTTCAATATCGCATTCGGAAACTTCCGCGAATGTGGTTGGGATGCGTTCGCGGAAGTACAGCCCGAACATGCCGCCGACATAGTCAGTGCTGAACGGGATGCCGGCGTTCTCGGCGCGTTCGGCCAGGCCATCGGCCAGTTTGCCGGTTTGGGCTTCCAGGTGATTGTAAAAACCAGGCTCGGCCAGCAGCTTCAGGGTGACCAGACCGGCCGCGACAGCCACCGGGTTGCCCGACAGGGTGCCGGCCTGGTAGACCGGGCCCAAGGGGGCGACGTGTTCCATGATGTCGGCACGGCCGCCGAATGCACCCACGGGCATGCCGCCGCCAATAACCTTGGCCAGGGTGGTGATGTCGGGGGTAACGCCGGTCAGGCCCTGTACGCCCTGTGGGCCCACCCGGAAACCGGTCATGACTTCATCAAACACCAGCAAGGCCCCGTGTTTGGTGCACAGATGGCGCAAGGTTTCCAGAAAACCGGGTTGCGGGCGAATCAGGTTCATGTTGCCGGCAATCGGCTCAACGATGATGCAGGCGATTTCGTCGCCATGCGCTGCGAAGGCGGCTTCAACGGCGTCAATGTTGTTGAAGTCAAGTACCAGGGTATGCTGGATGAATTCGGCCGGTACGCCCGCTGATGTGGGGTTGCCGAACGTCAGCATGCCTGAACCGGCCTTGACCAGCAGGCTGTCGGCATGTCCGTGATAGCAACCTTCAAATTTGATGATCTTGGGCCGTTTGGTATAGCCCCGGGCCAGCCGGATGGCGCTCATGGTAGCTTCGGTACCCGAACTGACCAGGCGCACTTTTTCCATGGACGGCAGCCGGGCGGCAATCGCTTCGGCGATATCGATTTCTGCTTCTGTTGGTGCCCCGAATGACAAGCCGTTGACGGCAGCGTCTTGCACTGCCTTGATTACGTCGGGGTGGGCATGACCCAAAATAGCCGGCCCCCACGAGCCGACATAGTCGGTGTACTGCGTACCCTGGGCATCCCAGACATAGGGCCCTTGGGCGCGTTGAATGAAACGTGGCACACCGCCCACCGAGCGAAACGCGCGAACAGGTGAGTTGACGCCGCCAGGAATAGTGCGGCAGGCGCGTTCAAAAAGTTCAGTATTACGAGGCATGATGATCTTTCTTCAGAAAACGAAATGGAAACGGATCAGAACAGGGCGGCAAACTGCGCCGCTGTGCTGCGGATATCGGGGGTGTCGAACAGGCCACCAATAACAGCCAGGCTGTCGGCACCGGCCTGGATGACCTGGGCGGCATTGGCCGCGGTGATGCCACCAATGGCGACCAGCGCTACCGGCTTGTTTGCAACCGTGTCGCGCAGTGGCCCGGCAAGGCCAAACAGCTCAAGTGGTGCACGCACGGCCTCGGGCTTTACCGTTGAGGTAAACACAGCACCGAATGCCACATAATCGGCCCCGTCCCGAATGGCGGTTTCGGCCCGTGCCAGTTCGTTGTAGCAGGAGCAACCGATGATTTTGTGTGTGCCCAGGGCTGCGCGGGCAGACGCAATGTCGCCATCGTCTTTGCCCAGGTGCACGCCATCGGCCTGAACCGCCCTGGCAAGTTCAACGTCATCGTTGATAATGAACGTTACCCCCAGTGTGCGGCACAGGCCTGCGATGGTCCGGGCGTGTTGCAGGGCATCGGCGGGCGCAAGGTTTTTCTGGCGCCATTGCAATGCGCGCATGCCACCGGCAGCCGCCTGCTCAATTTTTCGGCACAGCGCCGAAAAGTCAGAAGTTTGCGGGGTAATGCCATACAGGCCCCGGGGAAACGGCGATGAAGATGTCATGACGGGGTGCGATTGAAGATGGAAGCGCCCATGCCAGGGCGGAAGGTTCGCGTGCCGAGCCGGCCAGCCTGTTCGACTGCGCGTTCGGTGGCAACAACCGGTTCTGTGCCTTTGGCCAATTCGACAGTAAGGGCACAGATAAACGGGCCGTCGTGGTTGAAGACGCGGATGGCGGGCGGTTGCCATGGCCAGTGGAACATTTGCTTGTCAGGGCCACGCAGTACATGGGCCCACTGGCCAGGCCGGATTTGCGTGTTGGTGGTTAGTACCCACTCTGCGCCAAACCCAAGCAAAGCCGCTGCCGGATGGGTTGTCGGTGCACCAGGGATCAGGCCGTCGGCATGCCATTGTGACAGCAGGCCGTCATCGATAACGACAACATCGGTTTGCGGCAGCAACAGTTCAAACAATGTTGCCACGACTTCTTCGAGATTGTGATCGTCGTGATTGAATGCCCGTGAAGGGGCGGCCAGGTGCAGCAGCAGCGGAACATGACTGTAATCGGCCGCAATCTGCGCTACGGTACGTACGGCATCAGCACTATAGAATGGCCCTGTCTTGATGGTGCCGACAGGCATGTCTTCAAGCAGGCAGCGCGCCTGGTCATCAATCAGGTCGGGGGCAATGTCGTGGACGTCTTCTATGGCGGCGGTGTCTTGAACGTGCACCGATGTGACACTGCTGATGGTGTGCGCACCAAGGGTTGCGCAGGTGACCGCATCGGCAGGCAAGCCGCCGGAACCGCTGGGGTCGAAGGGCCCGATAACAAGGACGATAGGGGGTGACTCTACTTGCACTGACTCAAACCCGGTTACTATTGGGATTCATGGAATTGACCCCATTCTATAGGATACCCGCTCACCCTACCGGGGGGGCTTTCAAAATTTTCAGCGAGTAACAAGCAATGCGTACATGGATGTGTCTGATCTGTGGTTGGATTTACGATGAAGCAGCCGGTTTGCCCGAAGAGGGCATTGCACCGGGTACGCGATGGGAAGACGTGCCGCCCAACTGGGTTTGTCCCGAATGCGGCGCACGCAAAGAAGATTTCGAAATGATGGAAGTTTAATTACCTAAAGGGGCGAGTCATGGCTACAGCCGAAGTTCATTCTGAAAACACCGTCGACTTGTCCAATCAGTTTTTGCTGGCCATGCCCGGCATGGTCGGTGGCGAGTGGGCCAGTACGGTTATCTTCATGTGCGAGCACAACGCACAGGGGGCGTTGGGGCTGGTGGTAAACCGCCCAACTGACCTGATGTTGCCCGATCTGCTGCAACGGTTGTCCATTCAGGTGGCGCCCGAGTCTGCCGCTGCACAGCAGCCGGTGTTTTTTGGTGGGCCGGTTCATACCGACCGCGGTTTTGTGTTGCATACGGCGGGGCGCGAATACTCAGCCAGCCTTCCCATGGGCGACCTTTTGTTGACCACTTCTCGCGATATTCTTGAAGATATCGCCGCCGGCAATGGCCCTGCGCACTACCTTGTGGCGCTGGGCTATGCCGGTTGGGGTGCCGGTCAGCTTGAAAGCGAGCTTGCCCAGAATGCCTGGCTTAATGTGGCGTCAAGCAATGCGGTCATATTTGACGTTCCACCCGAAGCCCGCTATGAATCGGCCCTTGCCGTGCTGGGCATCCATTCATCCATGCTCACAGGCACGGCAGGGCATGCCTGACGAAACGCTCCTGGCGTTCGACTATGGCGTCAAGAAAATTGGCGTGGCGCTGGGCAACACGCTTACGCGGCACGCCAGGCCACTAACCATAATTACCGCCGAGCGTCGCGATGCACGTTTTGATGAAATCGGCAAGCTGGTTTCCGAATGGCATCCCGACCGCGTCATCGTCGGCTTGCCATTAACCTCCAGCGGGCAAGAGCAGTTGGCCTCTACGCAGGCGCGACGTTTTGCCAACCAGATTCATGGCCGTTTCGCCGTGCCTGTCGATCTGGTTGACGAACGTGGCTCAAGCATAGAGGCCCAGGCCAGCATGGGTACCAATGCTCCAGATGACGCCGTGGCAGCTGCTATTATTCTGCAGCGTTATCTTGACGGCCTTGGTCAAGACGCCATCATCTGACGAGGTTATTTTGGGTGCAGTCTTGTTTGTTGTCCGGTTACCCCTGGTACTGATCTGGCTGGTTTCAAGCCTGTTGTGTGTTGCTGTGGTTTACCCACTGGTCGGGTTATCGGCCCGTTCGTCACTAAATCACGCGTGGTCGCGCCTGCTCATGGCAATTTGTGGCGTCAGGGTGTGCGTGGTAGGCCAGCCCCCCATGAACGGTGAAGCCCTGTGGGTAGCCAACCATGTCTCCTGGATCGATATTTTCATTCTCAGCAGTGTGCGGTGCGTGGCCTTCATTGCCAAACGCGATATCCGTGGCTGGCCGGTCATTGGCTGGCTGGTCGAGAAGGCCGGTACTGTCTTTATCGACCGCACCCAGCGCAACTCGGTACGTCATGTTGGCGAACAGATGCAGGCAATGTTCAGGCGTGGGCAGGTTGTGGGCCTGTTTGCCGAAGGCACGACGACGACCGGTTTTGATGTGCTGCCATTTCATGCCAGCCTGTTCGAGCCGGCGTTGCGCGCCGGGGTGCTGATTCAGCCGGTGGCCTTGCGGTTTTACCACCGTGGTCAGCGCAGTGACCGCGTTGCCTTCGTGGGTGAGCAGTCATTGGCCCGTAACCTGTCGATACTGCTGGCAAGTTCCGGAACCCGTGTCGATGTCGAATTTTTGCCGGCATTGACCGCGCAGCACTACGAAGGTTGGAGCCGTGCGCAACTTTCAACGTCGGTGCGTGAAACGATTCGTGCTGCGGTGCTTGATATGCCGCCGGATACCCGCTGATACCGGTATCCGGGCAAACGGCACCTAAACCGTATCTGCACATCGTGTGCCGTTAGCGTAGTCAGGTCGCGTGCAGGCTGCAGGCAGCCGCCCCCTGGTTGTTCGGCTACGGTTTTTGTGACTGTACGCAGTCTACCTGCACCAGTTTGTGGTCGTGCAAACGTACGGCGGTCAGTTTGCCGCCCCATACGCAGCCGGTATCCAGGCAAATTGCATCAGGACGCATCATCAGCCCCAGGGTTGACCAGTGCCCGAACACCACGGTTTTGTTGGCTGTGGCGCGGTTGGGGACATCGAACCACGGGATCAGTCCGGTGTTGGCCGCCGCGTTGGGCGAATTTTTGTAGCTGAATTCCATATGCCCCTTGCGGTTGCACATGCGAATGCGTGTCAGGGCATTGATAATGACGCGCAGGCGTTTGTTGTTGCCCAGGTCTTCGCTCCAGGCAACTGGCTGGTCACCATACATTTTCTCAAGCGTACGTTTCCAGTGAGATGAGCGCAGGGCCGCTTCGACTTCGGCAGCCAGTGACAGTGTTTTTTCGACATCCCATTTGGCCAGAACCCCGGCATGTACCAGCAGATGGCCGTGTGCATAGTGGGCCAGTGGCCTGTGGCGCAGCCAGGTAATGATTTCGTCGGCATCGGGGGCTTTGAGAATGTCGGCGATGGTGTCTGATTTACCCGGTTTTCTGACGCCGGCCGCTACGGCCAGCAGGTTCAGGTCGTGGTTTCCCAATACCGTGACCGCTTTTTTTCGCATCGCCATGATATGGCGTACGGTCTCGAGTGATTGCGGGCCGCGGTTGACGATATCGCCCGCGAACCAGAGTTCGCGTTCTTTGTCTTCGGCAATGTCGGGGTGCTTCAGTAATTCATTGAGTGACTGGCAGCACCCCTGCACGTCACCAATGAACCAGATGTCGTGGGGTTTGCTCATGCCGTACGGCTCCAGGGGGTGTGTGTGACAAGGAAACGCCGGACGTTATGCTGATTTTCCATCAGGACAAGGGCCCCCAGCGCAAGCAGCAGTGCGCCAATGTTGGGAACCAGCGCGGTGACCCAGGGGGCCCATTTGCCCAGCATGCCGACGTTCAGGGCAAGCTGGTTGATCATGAAAAAGCCCACGCCCAGCAAAATGCCTGCAAACACCTTGCTGCCGACACCGCCGCGCCGGGTTTGCATGAACCCGACCGGGGCGGCAATGGTAATCATGACCAGCAGCGTGAAGGGGTAGGCCAGCTTGCGCCACAGAGCGACCACTTCCCGGCCTGTTTGCAGGTTGTTGGCCTCAAGATAAGC